>CAIRSO010000537.1 GCA_903881215.1 uncultured Bacteroidia bacterium | reverse complement strand
CTTAGCTTTTTTTCCTTTGTTCTTGCACTGCTCAAAACTTCATCTGATGCCATTTCGAAGGTCGCAACCACCTTCGTCGTTTCACGAATTATTGAATTGGCCATTTTGATTTCCTCCGTCTTACTGATTGTTAAAAGTAAGTTGCCACTCTCAGAATTTGGACTTACTCTGAAAAAATTGCCAATTGCAATCAAGGAGTCATTGTATGCCACAGTCGTCGCGCTAATTTGTTGTACCTTGTTAAAATGGTTTCTGATCAGCTTCAACCTCAGCGACAATAATTATCTGATCCGCCCAAGTAACATTGAGTGGAGCTTTGCTTTTTACATCCTTGTGGCACCCTTGCAGGAATTTTTAGGACGAGGCGTAGTTCAGGGAACACTTCAAAGAATTGTTCCAGGTAAGTACGGCTGGCTGATGGCAATCATACTTACATCGCTTGTGTTTGGAACACTTCATTTGTATATTTCAACCTCATTCGCACTCGCCAGTATGGTTGGTAGCTTCCTTTGGGGATGGCTCTATCTTCGTCACGGAACCATTGCAGGGGTTAGTCTATCCCATTTCATCATAGGACTTTACATGGGATTGCTTGGATTTTTCTTGTAATTAAGATCAGCCATTCAAGAGCCAAAGAGTAAACAAAACCCAGGTAAATTGTAACGCTTAAATGAAACCTGATCACTAGCAATTAAAGCCTGATCACTAGCAATACTGTGCCAGGAGCAATTTGGCCACAGATTCATCGAAGAGTTCCCTTTTCTGCACCCTGTCGAAGGTATCTATCAAATCGTGGGTTCGGACACGTTTCTTGGCTTCGTCCTGGAAGTCATCCACAATTTGTCCGCGGTGCATCATCACAATGCGATCGGGCAGATCAACAGCCTGCTGCATGGAATGGGTTACCATGAGGGCGGTAAGCTTATCCTGATCAATTATTTGCCGTGTCAGCTCTGCTATTTTTGCCGCACTTTTCGGGTCAAGGGCAGCAGTATGCTCATCCAGCAAAAGCAATTTGGGTTTCAACCAGGTAGCCATCAGCAAGGTAAGCGCTTGACGCTGTCCGCCGGATAAGGTGCCGATTGGATTGTCAAGCCTGTCCTCCAGTCCCATCTTCAGCATTCTGACCCTATCGGCGATTTCATCCTTAACCTTTTTCGTCACTGCCATGGTGAGCGGACGACTCTCCCCACGCTTCATCGCCATCACTATATTTTCGGCAATGCTCATCTCCGCCGCGGTTCCGGCAAACGGATTTTGGAAGACGCGGCCTATGAGTGTGGCGCGCTTATATTCCGGCCATTGATCAATTTGGTTGTTGTCCAGAACGATCGACCCCGAATCAGGAATAAATGTGCCCGCAATGGCATTCAGCAGCGTGCTCTTTCCCGATCCGTTGGTGCCGATTACGGCAGTGAAACTCCCTTCCTTGATGGTCAGATCTATGTTCCTGAGTGCTTTAACCTCATTGACAGTATTGGGGAAAAATGTTTTCGTAAGGCCTTGTATTTTAAGCATGATTTGATCCTCTTAAAAACTTTTTAGAAAATGATTTGAAAAAATATGGCGCTACCAGGGCTACAAAAACGAACAAGGCAGTTACCAGTTTGAGGTCATTGGGATTAAGTCCCCATCGCAAAGCTATCGCGATCAGCAATCTGAAAAGGATGGTTCCCAAAATGGCTCCGGTGATAGTGATGCCTATCCCTGATTTTCCCACGAGGGCTTCTCCGATAATGATACTGGCCAAACCCCACACCATCATGCCAATGCCCATCTGAACATCTGCAAATCCCTGGTATTGTGCCAGCAAGGCTCCGGAAAGTGCCACAAGACCGTTTGACAACGCCAGACTGAATACCACCATTGTGTTGTTGTTCACCCCCTGGGCGCGAACCATCTGCGGATTGTTTCCCGTGGCACGCAAGGCAGTTCCAAAATGAGTCAGCAGAAAGCGGGTAAGGACGATGGCAAGGATGATGCAAAATGCCAGGCTGGTGATAAAAAACGCAAGGTCAGAAACCGGAACGGGCCAGCCCAGAATCAATATGTTTTTGCCTCCCTCAGCACTCTGCAGCAACAAATTTTTGGTTCCTTCGGATACGGTTTTTGTATCGAGAAGCGGGATGTTGCTCCTTCCCATGATCCTCAGGTTGATGGAATAGAGGGCTGTCATCATCAGGATTCCTGCCAATATTTCCTGAATCTTGAATTTGGTATGCAGGATTCCGGTGATGGCACCTGCCATCGATCCGGCCAAAAATGCCATGGCAATCGCCAGCCAGGGCGACCATCCGGCCATGATAAGTACGGCAGACAAAGATGCTCCGAGTGTGATGGATCCATCTACCGTGATATCTGTGAATTTTATCATCCTGAAGCTGATAAGCATTCCCAACGAAAGCAGTGAAAGGATAAGTCCTATCGTGAAAGCTCCGATTATTAGGTTCATAGTACTTCCTCCTTATTATTAATGGGTGCAAACCAGCAAGCGCCTCTAATGAAAGAACTCTCTCCAAGTCCGATAAGCGGTCGGTCGTCGTCAATCAGATGAATCAGCGCAAAAGGCGACGGACCCGCAAAGAATTTATCTGTCTGCAGCTTCAGATCCAATTGCCCGTTTGGAATGGGCTGGAAAGGAAATACTGCAACATGCATGTGCCCTGCCAAGGCCGGATTAGAAGGAAGTGGCTTAAGCAACTTGTTATTCTTAATTTCAGAAGCTTTTGCCACAACACCAAAGAGAATAGCCTGCTCGCCCGAAAAAACTTTTTCCCCCGAAAAGGACAACCAATCGCGGACTTCGCTCAGATCTTCAATAGGCTGATTGCCAATCTTGCCGGGCGACTGGATGAGATTGGCACCAACGAGACCGGCAATTTCTGCGATCACCACAAACCCTGCTACCGGGGAAGAAGCTTTGGAAAGTACCTGTTCGGAAATTTCAGAAATGGTCAGAGCAGATTTGTTGTCAGTGGGAGCGAACCTGAACATGCCCGACATTTCACCCTGGCAAACCAAGGCATTCAGAACGGTCATTTCGGGAATGAACTCATTAACAGCCAATAAATAATCGGGATGTCCATGTTCTTCAGGAACTTGAAAGATGACATTTCCGCAAATGGCCATCATCTCACCAAATTGATTGCGCGCCTTCCTAATGTCGGCGGAGGTGCTTCCAATTCCAAGAGAAAAAATATCGGGATGAAATTTGATCGCCTGAATGGCCGATTCATCTATCTCTTTCCAATCCTGCCAGCCATTGATGAGTTTTATTTCCAGTCCGCCGCTGCCTTTGATTTTGTATGATTCTGCACTATTGCTTTTGTTGGAGTCAGTTATTTCTGTTGTCAGCACCAGGTCCTCAGGGTACGATTCCGAAAGCCAGTTGCCAAAGCCGGTGGTGATGAGTGTTCCGGCAACAAACTCAGTGGCATGAACAATGGTAAAGCTGCCTTTGACGAAGGCCAGCTCCTTGTAAACACGCACCAGGGACCGAATCCCGGCAGAACTTAAAAAGTCGAGTCCGGCAGCTTCGATCACCATCTCGTGTTCGCCATTTCGAACGTAATTGAGAAAAGTATCTGTAAAATATTCGGCCCAAGTGGCGTCGAGTCGTCCACTTGCCTTGACAACCAGGTACTTTCCTATCTTTTCGGAGTGAAGTTCCATAAACGGATCAGATTATTGGATTTTAAAAACTACTGCCTTTTTGACAAATTCTGATGAAAGAGTAAGCTGAAATTTTTTAGCCATTTCAGGATTATAGATCAGTTTTTCATTTTGAGTATTTCTGAACGGGATGTTTCCGGGATTTTTGCCACGCAAAATATCGAGGACCAGGGCTCCGGCTTCAATTCCGGCATCGTAATAATCCCGCGCCAGACAGACCATGCCGCCCTCATTCATCTGAGCACTGTCAAAGACATAAACGGGCAAATTATTCTCTGAAGCTTTGCGCGCTATCAGGGCAAAGCCCGGACGGGTGAGGTTGTCGACAATCTGACAGACGAGCTGGATGTTGTTTCTGCACAGTTCGGTGGCTGCCTGAGTGATCTCGGAACTTGAGGTAACCGGAATGGCCATTAGTTCAATTCCATGACTCTTCAGCGCTTCCTTGAACCATTCCATGTACAGGACGCTGTTGATTTCGGCTGGGGTAAAAAGTGTGCCGACCCGCTTCACCGAAGGCAGCGTTTCCTTGATCAAGGCAGCCATTCCAGCGAAAGGTGAACGTGTGGTTATCCCGGTTACGTTGGGCAGATGGTCTGATTCGGATTTTCCGGCACCTGCCTTGACCCCATCACCGACGCCGGTAAAGACGATTTTTGTATCAACGCCTGCCTGCCTGACGGCTGCCTGCAGAGCCGGGGTCGAGATGACAACCAGCATGTCTGCCTGATCCGATTTTATGGTGGTCATGATGCTCGAAAGGGTAGACATATCGCCTTGAGCATTGTAAAATTTCAGCTCAAAATCTTTTCCTTCTTTTAGTCCGCCATTCTTTATCCCATCCATCACACCCTCCCGGCATCGTTCGGCAAATTCAGTTTCGCTGTAGAGAACGAGCCTCATTTTAAAATGCGGGATCGGTTGCAGCTTGCCGGAGGACATATCCGAATTGGGTTGGTTTTTATCTTGGGCCGGGTTGAGGTTTGACATTTTTGCCGTCTTCGCGGAAGAAGCTTGTTTCTCGAGTATCTCTGAAACATGTGTACTCATTTGCCATGGTTTACTGAGAGTTGCGAGGACCTCCTTGTTTACGCCTAGCTCTTCTGGGATCACATTTTCAATCTTGAAATCTGCCGGACTCCTTCCTTTGAGGACTTCGGCGGCCATGTTTGCCGTGTATACTCCGACGCTATAATAGTTGGCACCCAAACCAAAAAGTGCACCATTGCTGGCATCCACCGGATCGTTGGTGAAAACAGGAATGCCGTTTTGTTTGGCCAGATTTATAATCATGCTGACAGACGACATGGCCACTGTATCACCACCAACCCATACGGCTTCGATCCCTTTTGCCATGAGAGACCGGGCGGCTTCGGCAACCTCAGAAGTATTGGTGGCGATGGCTTCGACGAGTGTGATGCCCAGTTCTGTGCATATTTTACGGGCCTGGTTGAGGCAAGCTTCCGAGCATTGTTCTCCGGGATTCCACACAACGCCGACTCTTTTGATGGTGGGCTGCAGTTCCCGAAGGATTTGAAAAGCCCCTTTCACAGGCTGGAAAGTCCCGATTCCTGTCAGGTAGGGTGGATGCTGGTTTGGCAGCGACCCTGTGATGCCAACACCGGTGCCGTATGGATCGGTCACTGCTCCGAACACATGTTTCTTGCCGGTGGTGATGTTGGCTTTTGCGACCGTCTGAAGGGACAGCGTGCTTGATGTGAGGATCAAATCGTAGGGACCGTTCACTATTTCGCGGGCGATGGTATTGGCAGTTGCCAGATCGCCCTGCGGATTGAACATCCTGATGTTGCTCTTGTCGGGCGCCACAAATCCCAGTTCCTGCAACCTGTCTGTTATCCCGGCTACGTGGTTGTCGAGCAGGGGTGTCGATCTGATTTGCATGATCGCGATGGAGGGATAGCGCTTTTGTTCGGTTGTCTTCTTGTTCCCCTTTCGTTGCTCTAAATCTGACATAAGCAACAGCAGGGAGGCACCAAGGATCAGTGCAACGGCAAGCCAAAGGTCTTTGATAAGGTTCCGCATGTTGGAAAGTTTATTGTCTGAAAGTAATCAATTTAAGGGCTGTTTTGTTCAATAGCGGCAGCTTTTTTTTCATCGCAGCGAAATACCTTATGAGCTTTTGTCATTTTTATTCAAATATTTTATATTTTATTAGATAAAAGCAAAATTGGTTCTATCTTTGTAGGTGATAATTTTATTTATCTATACTTAACCTCTTTTAATCATGGCAATAATGAGTTCATCAACACCAAGTAGAAACGAAGGAATTCCTATTCTGATTCCAGAAGAAAGTGTTTTGGAAGGATTTATCAAAACCAGAAAATCGTTTAAAATTGAAAGTGATTTTTATGGTACTCTGCTTTCTACTCAGAAAGTTATCATCGATAATAACTCCACTGTTAAGGGTGATATTATCTGTTCGGAACTGATTATCAGTGGCACCTTTGAAGGCAATATTTTCTGCACAGGAAAAGTTGAGTGCAACGGCCATGCTAAAATAACCGGAAAGGTATACACCAAATTATTTCAGAATGAAGACAGTTGCAATTTAAATTGCTTGATACAGGTTCCTAATAATGAAATATTTGATACCATCAGGGAGCTGCTGCAAAACATTGATGCGGTAACTAAATTGTCTGCAGATCCGACTCTGGGCAAGATAAAGGAACTGTTCATCAAGAATGTATACACATACACGGGAGCTGAAGCTGTTGGAAAAAACGGTCATGGCTCTTTGCCTGTTGATAAAGAAAAACCCGTTTTTCAAGAGGTGACCAATTAGGAAGTGCCTAAAGTGCCTAAAGTGAACTAAAGTGCCTAAAGTGCCTAAAGTGAACTAAAGTGCCTAAAGTATTTCGCCACATTGAGCATCTCTTCGGAGTCCATAACTTTAAGTACTCCAAACTCCAAGTACTCTAAGTACTTCTTCGGAGTCCATAACATTAGTCACTGTCGCACATATTTTCCTTCTTCCAGCCCCCGGAGGGGGACTTCTGTTTGTAGAACATTGGACAAAAAGCTGAATGGAGCACCGGAGGTGCGACCTGTTGTTTGAATTGTTTGGTTAATTATCATTCAAATGATTGACCATTTACAGGACGCTCCTCCGGAGCTCATTTACATGTCATCTTTCGTGTGCTACAAACAGGTCACCCCCTCCGGGGGGTTCGAAAAGAATGGAATTGCCAATCTCGTTGCAAACGAGGGAGTTCGTTAGTGCTCATCGCGGCGAAATTCTTTAGCCTTTAACCTTTGGCCTTTAGCCTTTGGTTCTTTTTGTTTACTTTTGCGCCATGGCAAAATTACACGACACCTCCATCAAAAAGGAGAAAGTCATCCTGGTTGGGTTGATCTATGGAAAGCAGGACGAAAAAGTAGTCAACGAGTACCTCGATGAACTTGAATTTTTGGCGGAGACTGCCGGGGCTGAAATCTTTGAGCGTTTTACCCAGCGTCTTGTAAATCCACATCCTGCCACATTTGTTGGTTCAGGAAAGCTTCAGGAAATCCTTGATTTTGTGACTGTCCACGAGATCGACTCCGTCATTTTTGATGATGAACTTTCGGCCACCCAGCTTCGCAACATTGAAAAGGTGATCGAATGTAAAATCCTTGACCGCACCAACCTGATCCTGGATATTTTTGCCAAACGTGCCCAGACGGCTCATGCCAAAACGCAGGTGGAGCTGGCGCAATACCAATACCTGCTACCTCGCCTGACACGTATGTGGACCCACCTCGAACGTCAGCAAGGGGGAATTGGGATGCGCGGTCCGGGGGAATCCCAAATTGAGACCGACAAGCGAATTATCCTTGATAAAATCTCGCTGCTGAAAAGCGATCTGGCCAAAATCGACAAGCAGATGAGCGTGCAGCGGAAGAATCGCGGGAACATGGTCAGGGTGGCTTTGGTTGGATACACCAATGTAGGCAAATCGACCATCATGAACATGATCAGCAAATCTGAGGTTTTTGCCGAGGACAAGCTTTTCGCAACGCTGGATACCACAGTCCGAAAGGTTGTCATTGGTAATTTGCCATTTTTATTGACAGATACGGTGGGTTTTATCCGCAAATTGCCCCATCATCTGGTCGAGTCATTCAAATCAACCCTCGACGAAACCCGCGAGTCGGATATCCTGATCCATGTGGTAGATATTGCACATCCGGGGTTTGAAGATCAGATAGAAGTGGTGAACAAAACCCTCGCAGATATTGGCGCATCCGATAAGCAAATGATCTATCTTTTCAACAAGATTGATGCATTTACCCACGTCGAAAAGGAGGAAGATGACCTTACTCCTTCCACAAAGGAGAACAAAAGTCTGGAAGAGTGGATGGATTCCTGGATGGCCAAAGAGAGCGGGAATGCCATATTTATTTCAGCCAAACAACGGATAAACATTCCAGATTTTAAACGGAAACTGTACGAGGAGGTGAAGAAAATCCATGTACAGAGATTTCCCTTTAACGACTTCCTCTTCCCCAATTTCGAAGATTGATATATTCACACCTGACAGGTTTTCAAAACCTGTCAGGTGTGAATAACCTATTTCACAACCCCCTCTTTCACCAGGTATTCCGCGATCTGAACTGCGTTTAAAGCCGCACCTTTTTTGATTTGGTCGGAGACAGTCCAGAAGGCCAGTCCGTTGGGAGTAGTCAGGTCTTTGCGAATTCTTCCCACAAAAACTTCGTCGCGGCCGGCCAGGAAAAGTGGCATCGGATACTGTTTTTCGGCCGGATTGTCGATTACGATGACGCCCTCGGCTTTTTCGAAAGCTGCACGAGCTTGTTCTACTGTTATCTCATTTTCCGTCTCCACCCAGATAGCTTCTGAATGGGCACGCATCACCGGAACGCGAACCGCTGTGGCACTTACCAGGATGTCGGAGTGCATGATTTTGCGCGTTTCGTGAAACATCTTCATCTCCTCTTTGGTGTAGTCGTTGTCCAGGAAGACATCGATGTGCGGAATCAAATTTTGCACAATCTGGAAAGCAAATTTCTTCACCGTAGGCTCTTCATTGTTAGCAATCTGCACTGTCTGAGCTTGTAATTCATCCATCCCTGAAGCACCCGCACCACTGGCACTTTGGTAAGTCGAAATATGCACTTTTTTGATGTGGGAAAGCTCTTCGATTGGCTTCAGCGCGACCACCATCTGGATGGTTGTGCAATTGGGATTGGCAATGATGCGGCGTGGCATATTTTTCGCATCGGCAGCATTTACCTCCGGAACGACCAGCGGAATATCCGCTTCCATCCTGAAAGCACTGGAGTTATCAATCATGATGGTGCCAAATTTCGTAATAGTCTCAGCATAATCTTTGGAGATCCCGGCTCCGGCCGATACCAGGGCAATATCGATTCCCTTGAAATCATCGTTGTGCTGCAACTCTTTTACAGTAAGAGTTTTGCCTTTAAAATTATAGGTTGTTCCACTGCTTCTGGCAGATCCGAAAAGCACCAGCTCATCCAAAGGAAAATTACGTTCTGCCAATACTCTCAAAAACTCCTGGCCTACTGCGCCACTGGTTCCAACGATTGCTACGATCATGACTTTTTATTTACAGTTGTTACATTATTATGCAATTCAAGACCTCTTTCTTCGTTTTTGATCCCGCAATGGGTTAACTTGATAAGAAAACCCACGGATCAAATTCAGATTATCATCTCAAAGGACAAAATTATAGAATTTTCTTATTATTTTCAAAAAAATGGCATTATTTATTTACATTTTTATTTTTTTATTCCCTTCTGGCGGATCAATCGAAAGCAAAATGGTGATAAATGAGATTATGGCTGATCCAACTCCAGTTGCAAGTCTGCCCGATCGCGAGTACATCGAACTGTACAACGCAGGAGATGCTTCCGTTAATCTTAAAAACTGGGTGCTGGAATTAGGCACCAAGCAAAAGATCTTGCCGGATGTTTCGGTTGCTCCGGGTGGATATTTGCTTGTGACCTCAACCGGTGGAGCCAAAGATCTTCTGCCGTATGGAAAAGTGGTCGAGTTATCCGGTTTCACACTTACCAATTCCGGACTGAAGCTTTCCTTGTTCAATCCGGATAAGCTGTTAGCGGATCAGGTAACTTACAACCCTTCCATGCACAAGAAAGGGTCTGAGGATGGTGGCTTTTCACTCGAAAGGATTGACCCAATGCGACTTTGCGGTCAGTACGACAATTGGGCAACCACACTTTCTGCCGGGGGAGGGACACCGGGAGCAGAAAATTCGGTCAGGGCAACCAACCTGGATAAAACACCTCCTAAAATTATTGCCGCCACTTTTGTCGACCGGGTCAGGACAGAAATTCAGCTTTCCGAAGGTGTTATTTTGCCGGCAGTAAGGACTGATATTGTCGGAAATATCCAGGCAGGTGTGGCAATAGATTCCATTTCCTATGACCAAAATGCATTGCTTTTGAAGATTTGGTTTCGGCCGTCAACAATCAGCAATGGTCTGAGATATACATTAATCCTGCATGGATTAAAGGACGAATGCGGCAATATCACACCCGACTATCCACTGAAATTCGGATATTATCAACCTAAAAAATCAGATCTGCTGCTGAACGAAGTGTTGTTTAATCCCTATCCTGACGGTTCTGATTTTGTTGAGATATACAACAACAGCGGTCATGAGGTGGATCTATCGGGCTTGTTTCTGGCTACGCGGGATGAATCAAAAACATTAAAACAGGTATATCCGTTGTCAGTTTCACAACAGTATTTGTCAAATGGTGCCTATCTCGCTGTAACGAAATCCCGCGAGGGAATCCTTCTTTTTTATCAATCGAAGTGCGAATCATGCATCATTGAAATGGAAAAATTCCCAACATTTTCCGATTTGTCGGGAGCAGTTGTTCTGCTAAACCAGAATCTGGAGGTGATCGATGAAGTGGAGTATTCAGACGGGATGCATCATCCATATATCACTGAAACAGAAGGCATATCTCTGGAGCGAATTAGCTTTTTTAATCCTGCTTTTAATAAAGGGAATTGGCATTCGGCAGCCAAAAGTGTTGGGTTTGCCTCTCCGGGATATAAAAATTCGGCCGGAGAAGTGGCTGATTCGACCAATCAGATGATCGAGGTAGATCCGCTTGTTTTTTCTCCGAACGGGGATGGCATTAACGATCAATTGAATATTTACCTGAAAACCGGTGAGCCTGGATGGCTTTTAAATATAACGATTCTGAATTGTGCCGGCAAGGTGATCCGAAAACTGGCCAACAACCAAACATCAGGTAGCTATGATCAATTATTTTGGGATGGTTTAGATGGTGATTTTCAAAAGGTTCAACCCGGCATTTATATCATGCAAATTTCATTGTTTAGTCAGGCGGGAAAACTCACCAGTCAGAAGGTCGCTTGTGTGGTGACAGATCACCTATGATTCTTTAAATTTTGAATTTTCCAGAACTAACTTTTTTTCGCTCTTATCATGCGGTCTTTTCCCTGAAGATCTTTCCTGGTAAGGATGTCTTTGAAGCCGAAAGATTCTAAAAGTAAACTTGTTGCTTCGCCCATTTTTTCGTTGATTTCAAAATACAAACTACCGTGATGGTGAAGATGAGCGGTTGCAAAATGGGCAATGGTCCGGTAAAAAATCAATGGATCGTTGTCGGGAACAAAGAGTGCCACATGAGGTTCGAAGTCGACCACATTTCTTTCCATCATATCAGACTCCTCCAGCATAACATACGGCGGATTGCTGACGATGACATCCCATTTGGAGAGTTCGGCTATCCCGGTAGGGTTGAAAATATCCTGTCGTGAAAAAAGTACTTTGGAACGATTTCGAGTGTCATTGCTTTCTGCAATTTTCAAAGCATCGTCTGAAATATCCCAGCCTTCAACCCTTTCAATTTGGAGGTTTTTGTCGATGGAAATGGGAATACAACCGCTTCCAGTACCAATGTCCAACAGGCTGTGGCAATGTTCCCTTTCTTCCGCGATGATCCAGTCGACCAGTTCTTCTGTTTCAGCCCTTGGAATCAGCGCACCGGGCGAAACATTGAATTTCAGTCCGTAGAAATCGGTCTCGCCAAGAATGTACTGAATGGGTTCGTGGACGAGAAGCCGGTTTAAGATCTCCCCGATTTGCATTATCTTTGAATCTGGAAGGGGAGTTGTCTGATTCAGGTGCAATTGCAACCGCGACAGGCCTGTGACATGCTCCAGGATCAGTCGCGTAAGACTTTCCACCTCTGAAGGGGGATATATGGGAGAAAGTTTCTCCCTGATTATTTTTTTAGTATTCAACATGGCAGGAACTGCAAAAATAGAGAAACAGCGCAATTTTGATGCTGCTCCGATAGAAGAAAAATTTATGGCGCGTGCCGTCGAACTGGCCAAATTGGGAATGGGGCAGGTTGCGCCTAATCCGATGGTTGGTTGCGTGATTGTGCACGATGGATTGATCATTGGGGAGGGATATCACCGAAAATATGGCGAAGCTCATGCCGAGGTGAATGCCATCAACGCGGTCAAACATCCTGAATTGCTTTGTGAGTCAACCATGTATGTGACTCTGGAACCCTGTTCTCATTATGGAAAGACACCACCTTGTGCCGATTTGGTCATCAAAACCGGGATTCCAATGGTGGTGATCGGCAGTACAGACCCAAACGAAAAAGTTTTTGGAAGAGGCATTGAAAAGCTCAATCAAGCAGGTTGTGAAGTAGTTATCGGATTATTGAAAGAGGAGTGCGACCGGATGAACCGACGCTTTCTGACTTATCATCAAAAGAGAAGGCCATATATCATCTTGAAATGGGCTCAGACAGAGGATGGCTTTATTGACAGGTCTCGCGAGGAGGAGGAGTTTGGTCAGCCGACCTGGATTACCAACAATCTTTCCAGGATTGCCGTACACAAGATGCGTTCTGACGAGGCGGCCATCCTGGTAGGGACCAATACCGCCTTGAAAGACAATCCCTCCCTGACGGTGCGTGAATGGAGTGGCAATCATCCGCTTAGAATGGTTCTTGACAGGAGAGGGATCCTTCCGGAATCTACTTCGCTGCTGGATCAGTCGACCGGGACACTGGTTTTCACAGAGGCAGAGATGGAGTCAACGCCAAATCTTGAATATGTCAAAATTCATTTTAATGAGAACATGTTGAACGAAATCAATACCCTTCTTCATGCCAGAGGAATTCAATCCCTTTTGATTGAGGGTGGTAAATCATTGCTGGAATCATATATGCGTGAAGGATTATGGGATGAGGCGCGGGTCTACATCGGCAATGCCAGATTCGGCTCCGGCATCAAAGCCCCCGAAACCGACTGGACTTTAGACCGGGAGGAAGCGCTGGACGATAGCTTAATGCGGATATATTACAGGAACGAGTAAAGCAGACCTGACAGGTTTCCAAAACCTGTCAGGTCTGCTTTACATGATCTGTTTTTGAATCAAGATCTTCACGGTTTTTCATACAAACAGATCATCCATTTTGACTTCAGACTGGATGGAACCGGCGTATTCGTTTTGTTTGATGCCATAAGTGGTTACCATGGTCAGATGCACCGATTTTCTTGTTTTGGTTTCCTGAATGAAAGTGCCTTTTTTATTTCGCAGGTTTTCGTCCTGCTTTTTGTCTATCACATATTCCGTATTGGCAAATTTCATTTCACAAAGGTTGATGACCTTGTCATTGCGGTCTATCAACAAATCTACCTGTGCTCCGGGATCTGATTTCTGACTTCTCCAGGACGCCACATGGGTTAGGACTCCCGTTATTCCGAGTTTGTTTTTTATTTGAGTTACATGTGATGTGCAAACCTGCTCAAAGGCATATCCACTCCAGGCACGGTGCCTGGCATTGTCGATAGAATTCAACCAAAAATGCTCATCATCGTTCTTGTGATTGCGAATGAAACTCAAATAAAATAGCGTGTAGAAATCAACCAATTGAAATAACTGGTATTTGTTTTTCTTGTCGAATGCGCTGTATTTTCTGATAAAACTGCACTGCTCCAACTCTTCCAGTGTTTTGGTCACTCCTCCACCATCGGGCAGTTTGGTAGCTGCCAGGATCTCCTCCCTGGTCATTCCCTTCGTCTTTTTCGCCAGGGATTCAACTACCCTGATGTGATTTTCTGAATGTTTGAACAGTGAGGCATAAAGGCTTGAAAATTCTTCTCTCAATGCTCCGTTTTTAGCAAAGCACAATGCATCAATGTTTTGGGAAAGGCTTTTCTCTTTTTCCATCAGGCTCAAATAGAAGGGTATACCGCCCAGTATCATGTAGCTCTCCAGTATTTGATACCTGGTTACCGCCATTTTGTTCGCCTTATAAAATGCTTCACACTCACCCAACGTAAAAGGCTCGATGAGCATTCTTCTCGTGATGCGGTTGTGTAATCCTCCATGGTTGTTGATCAGCTTGTTAATCATCCACGAAGTAGCTGATCCACAAACAATCAGAAAGATGTCTGATCTTGCCGATGCCCAACCATTCCAGAAATGTTCCAGTGCCGAAATAAACCCCGAACGATGCGTGTCCATCCAGGGAAGCTCATCCAAAAAGAGGATCTTCTTTTCTTTTTTGTGGGATTGCTCCAGTAAATGGGTCAGTTGCTCAAAGGCATCAAACCAGGTATCAATTTGTGGATAGGGTATTTTGCCATACTTTTGGATGGCCGCATTGAAATTGCGAAGTTGCATTTGCAATCCGGCATTGGCCAACCCTGTGAGTTGAAAGGTGAATTTGTTGTTCAGGGACTCTTTAATCAGGAATGTTTTTCCTACCCTTCTGCGGCCATACACTGCCAGGAATTCAGACTTATCAGATGCAATATACTTTTTTAGAGCTTCTTGTTCTGTAATTCTTCCAACTAATTTCATCGGTTTTGATTTTTATTGCTCGCTGTAAATATATAAAATATATCGATTCAGCGAGTAATAAAACATTAAATATTGCTAAAATCATTATTTAATGTGTAGATTCAGCGAGTAATAACTATTTAATGTCAGCGGAATGATGCTAAAATCTATAGATATAGCGAGTAATAAGTGAGCTAAAGTGCCCCGAGTGCCTAGAGTATTTAAACTGCCCAGAGTGCCTAGAGTACCTAGAGTGCCTAGAGTATTTAAACTGCCTAGAGTGCCTAGAGTATTTAAAGTGCCCAGAGTGCCTAGAGTATTTAAAGTGCCTAGAGTGCCTAGAGTATTTAAAGTGCCTAGAGTGCCTAGAGTATTTCGCCGCGATGAGCACCCACGCTCCCCATCGTTTGCAACGAGGGGGCACAGGGTTTGCAACGAGATTTGCAATTCCATACTATTTGAACCCCCGGAGGGGGTGACCTGTTTGTAGCACACGAATGACGATATGTG
>CAIRSO010000536.1 GCA_903881215.1 uncultured Bacteroidia bacterium | reverse complement strand
TGAATACACAACAATTATTTTTGAGCCTTGCCAGTGCAATTCTCGCATCATCTTGCGGATCTGGAAACAGCATAAAGCAAACAGCACTTAAGCCCAATTTTATCGTCTTTTTCTGCGATGATTTGGGATATGGAGATATAGGTCCTTTTGGACACCCTACTATTAATACTCCCAACCTTGAAAGGATGGCAGAAGAAGGACAAAAATGGACCAATTTTTATGCTTCTGCTCCGGTTTGCACTCCAAGTCGAGCCGGGCTCTTGACCGGAAGATACGCCGTTCGCTCGGGTATGTGTGGCGAAAAGCGAAGGGTTTTGTTTCCCGATTCAGAAGGTGGCTTACCTGCCAATGAGATTACTATTGCTGAAGAGTTGAAATCTGTCGGTTATTCTTCAGCGTGTATTGGGAAGTGGCATTTAGGACATCTTCAGCAGTTTAGCCCCAACTCCCAGGGGTTCGATTACTATTTTGGGATTCCTTACAGCAACGATATGGATCGTGTTGAGGGTATAGATCATTATCAGGCATGTGCCAATCCTAAAGTTGAGTTTTTTCAACTCCCTTTGATGAGAAACGCTGAAATTATTGAAAAACCGTCAGACCAGACAACGATAACAAAGAGATATACAGATGAAGCGATAAAATTTATCGTACAAAACAAGGATAAACCTTTCTTCCTTTATTTAGCACATTCAATGCCCCATGTTCCTTTGTTTCGTTCAAAAGACTTTAAAGACAAGAGTCTTCGGGGTATTTTCGGAGATGTTATTGAGGAATTGGACTGGAGTATCGGACAAGTTTTGGATCAGCTTAGAAAATCAGGTCTTGATAAGAACACACTGGTAATCTTCACTTCGGATAATGGCCCCTGGCTTACTTTCAAAGAACAAGGCGGTTCGTCTGGGTTGCTAAAGGGCGGCAAAGGAGGGACATTTGAAGGGGGAATGCGGGAACCAACAATTTTCTGGTGGCCGGGTAAACTAAGACATAAGGTGATTATGGATTTCTCTTCAACGCTTGACCTATTTCCAACAATAAGCAAATTGGCTGGGGCAACGGTTCCTGCCGACCGGATCTACGATGGCTACGATTTGTCCCCTGTCATGTTTGAAACCGGTAAAACTTTGAGGAGCACATTCTTTTATTACCGCGACACTGAAGTTTTTGCCGTCAGGAAAGGACAATTTAAGGCACATTTTAAAACCAGGCCTGAATTTGGAGATACAACCACTGTTGTTCTTAATCCCCCGTTGCTGTTTAATATTGATGTCGATCCATCCGAGCAATACGACATTGCAAGTCAACATTCTGACATAATTGAGGACATAAAAAAGGTTTTAAAGGAACACCAGGCATCTGTTGTCCCGGTTGAAAACCAATTGGAAAAGATTATGGAAACTGCCGGGGGTGCATACCAAAAAAAGAGCCTATAGTAGTTTCCATTCCCTGGTATTTAATGAATATGTATTGTTCAATAAGGTACTTGAGAAACAGTGATTAACAGAATTATTTCATCAATAAACTAAAAAAGCATTTAGCATGCGCCACTCATTATTGCCTCTATCCGCTCTTATGCTACTTGGGGTAAGTGCGAATTGCAACCCGGGTAAAGCTTCAACTGAAGTAAAGAAAATGCCAAATATCCTTTTCCTTTTTGCGGATGACCAGCGGGCCGATGCCATTGGATGTTCGGGAAACACCTATATAAAAACACCAATTATTGATAAGCTGGCAGAAAACGGAGTCCGCTTTAGCAATTGTTTTGTCATGGGAGGCCATCATGGAGCCATCAGTGCCCCTAGCCGGGCCATGTTGATGAGCGGTAAAAGTCTTTTTCATGTCTATGATGTGCTTGACGAAGTGCCTACTATGCCCATGTATTTCGCTGACCATGGCTACGAAACCTTTGGAACCGGAAAATGGCACAACGGGGCAAAGAGTTTTGAAGCTTCATTTCAGAAAGGTGAAAATGTTTTTCTCGGAGGAATGTCCGACCATTACAATGTGCCATGTCGTAGTTTGGGGAGCGATCGAAAACTAAACGAACCTGTAATAAAAGGTTATTCCACCGATCTGTTTGCAGATGCTGCGATAGGGTATCTGGACAGTTATGCCGGAGGGAAACGCGAAAAACCATTTTTTTGTTACGTGGCCTTTACTGCCCCTCATGACCCACGTTCACCACGCAAAGATTACATCGGAATGTATCCGGATGGTTCAATTCCGTTACCGGGGAACTTTAAGGCATTGCATCCTTTCAAATTCGATGACCTAAATATCAGGGACGAAACACTTGCCCCATGGCCCCGAACCCCCGTAATTGTACAACAATCCCTCTCTGATTACTATGCCCTGATCAGCCATCTTGACGACCGGATCGGAGATATTATAGAAACCTTAAAAAAGGAAGGATTATATGAAAATACAATCATCGTTTACGCCGCAGACAATGGCCTGGCGATCGGTAGTCACGGTTTGCTGGGCAAGCAGGATTTGTATGAGCACAGTATGAAAGTACCGTTGATCATCAGTGGACCGGGAGTCCCTAAAAATGAAGTACGTGATGCGTTGGTTTATTTGTACGATATTTTTCCAACCTTATCCGATATTTGCGGCTTGCCTGCCCCTGAAGGTGTTGACGGGAAAGATTTCACCCCGGTGTTGATGGGAAAGGAAAAGGAAGTTCGGCGTTCGCTTTACACCGCATATAGGAATACAGCAAGGGCAGTAAGAACAAAAGAATGGAAATTGATCAGGTATCCACAACGAAACTATTCGCAACTTTTCAACCTGAAGAATGATCCGATGGAAATCGATAATCTGGCAGCTCTTCCGGAATATAAGTCAAAAGTGGATGAATTATTGGCTATGATGAACGAATGGCATACCTTAACCAACGATACCGCGACCATGAACCCCCAAACCATATTACCGCTTGAATACGACTATAAAACACTAAAACAAACTCCAGACAACCAGCAGCCGGAGTACATTTTGAAAAAATACTTCAAAGGTGTTGATATAAAAAAAATAATGAAATCAGTGCATTGACAAACAAAAGATCCTATTTCCTAAGCAACCATTGAGTTCCCGGTATGACCTAAATGATTTTCCCGTCTTCCATCAATTCTTGTTTCTCAAAAGTGTTTTTAATGGGTTTAACTCTTTGGCGGCCAACATTAAGGCATTGATTTCCCTTTTTCTCGTTCCCAAACCAATTAGTGCAGAAAACCTAAAAACCACACTTGAACTCTTTTGTCATGCCCAATTTCGAGGTGTTCCTGGAACAAATAAGATAATTCAAATCTTCGGATTTGTTTGGTGCCTTTATTTTACCCCCGATTTAAAGACTTAGGCTGTGTCACACCAACTTGATTTAAAATTGGGAACTTTCGGGATGATTCAAAGTCCATTTCCAGACAGGAATAATCCTAATGGTTTGATTCTTGATTGTAATTGTTTCTTCATAATCGTACGTCAAAATTAATCCGTCAATTAGTGAATAAGTATTCATTGCTTCCATTAATCCGGCGATCTCCCGTACTTTGGTCTCAGGCATATCAAACGAGTAGCAGACTTGAATGGCATTTGTAATCTGTATTCCACGGCGAATCAGAAAATCACATTCATTTTTCCCACTGAAATAGTAAACTTCTTCTCCTCGTCTTTTTAACTCAATGGAAACGATATTTTCCAGTAAACGACCCTTCTCCTCTGAAAACAAGAATCCAAGTCGGGTGACCAGGGCCTGATCAATGAAAAAGGTTTTTTTCGAATTTTGCATCTGTTTTTTCAGGGAATAATCGAATTTACTGACCTGAAAAATGAGGTATGTACCCTGAATAAATTGAATGTAATTGCTTGTCGTTGAGGCATTTTTTACCCCAATGGTCTTTGCCAGACTATTGAAGGATGAAAGTCAGGAAATTCCCTTCTTACATTGAGATTATTCCAGACCAGTTTCTGTTGGTCGGAAAAGACTGATTTCAATAACTCCTTCATGGTAATCTTGCGAAATAAAATTCAGGCAAAGATTCAGTGTTTCTATTTCAAATAGTTAATATCAATACAATGTTTCTATTTCAAATAGCAGGGATTACCTTTTCCCGCTTCCACAGACTGAAATTAATGTAACCAAGTTTACCCAGAACCCGGGATATTAAGAGAATTTTCACCTAATTTGGTAGAGGCGTTTCAAGAAGCGCCTCTACTTAAATAATCTGTCCATGAGATCAAATAATTTTGCCGGAATTATTGGATGCAGTGCTATGATTGCAGGTTCTTCCTTGCAGCTTGCTGCTCAGAAAATTGAACCAAAAACAAACATTGTCCTGATCATCACCGACCAGCAATCTTCCGACGCAATGAGCAGCCGCATTGGTAGCCGGTATCTGAAAACCCCCAACATGGATTACCTTGCCAGCCATGGGGTCACCTTTACCCGGGCCTATTGCGCTAATCCCCTTTGTATACCATCGCGTTCATCAATGTTTACAGGACTTTACCCACATCAGGTCGGCATTCAGGCCAACGACAATGAAAAAACACTCAGCTCCTTAAGTATTCAGATGATGGGAACCATTTTCCAAAAAGGTGGTTACGAAACAGCATACTTCGGGAAATGGCATTTGCCGTACGATATAAAGAACAAAGAATCCCACGGATTCGAATGGTTGTCACACAATAAATCGAATGGCGTCGATTCCCTGATCCCCGATGATGCCATCGGATTTCTAAACCAGAAGCACGAAAAACCTTTCCTGATGGTTGCCTCATTTATCAATCCGCACAATATCTGCGAATGGGCCAGGGGTCAGAAACTTCCCGACGGAGAGGTCGGAATTCCTCCCAAAGCGGATGACTGTCCGCCTTTGCCGGCAAACCATGCCCCAAGCAAGAATGAATCCGACATCGTTTCACTTCTCAGGAGTTCAGCCCAGGCCAGTCCGATGTTTCCGGTAGGTAATTTTGACGATGCCAAATGGCGGCAATACCGCTGGGCCTATTACCGCATGATCGAGAAAGTGGATGGCCAGATAGGTAAAATATTGGATGAATTACGGAAAACCGGCATCGACAAGCATACTGTGATTGTATTTCTCGCGGATCACGGAGACAGCCAGGGTGCTCATTTTCTGAATCAGAAAACTAATTTTTTTGAAGAGGTCGTCAATGTGCCTTTCATCATTACCTTACCAGGAAAGTCAAAGCCTGAAATTTCAAATCAGTTAATCCTGACAGGCATTGATTTAATCCCTACCCTATGTGATTACGCCGGAATAAAGGTTCCAGCTGAATTGCCCGGATTGAGTGCCAAAATGCTTTTGACGGGTAATAGAAATTCTGGCAGATCATATGTCGTCACCTCTGTGAAGCCTATTCAGGGAGCCCCGGTTAATGGGGTCAAACCCGATCCCGACGGACGTATGGTAAGAGGAGAGCGATATAAATACTGGATTTACAGTCAGGGTACCCAAAGGGAATCTCTATTCGATACAAAAACTGATCCGGGAGAGATGGTCAACCTCGCAACCGATCCAATGTTTAAATCTGTTGTGGTTGAATACCGGAAGAATCTGGAAAACTGGTGCATAAAATACAGCGATTCGTTTTCACAATACCTGATTAAGTAAATTGCCCCCGTATGCAATTAAAAATAACCACAAAGGAAAATTATAGATATCATAAACTTGTCAAAATGAACAGTCATAAACTTTATTACTTGTTTTTATCACTTCTGATAATAGCCACTTCGTGTTCGACAAACACTACTGTTAAATCCGGCTTTATCCAGGAAAACATCCAATTTGCAATAGCTCAGGAGAAACTGCAGGTCGCACAAATTGAAAAATCCGGCAAAATTCTAAATCCCAGGACGGTAAAAGATGGTGAAGTGAAATACATCGTTCCGGACGATTGGACAAGTGGCTTCTATCCCGGCACCATGTGGTACATATACGAACTGACCGGCGATTCAACCTGGAGAACTTACGCCAGAAAGTACACCGAGGCCATCGATACCATAAAGTACATGACATGGCATCACGATGTCGGGTTCATGGTTCAGTGCAGCTTTGGCAATGGGTTGAGGCTTGGTGAAGAAAAATACAAAGAGGTGATCCTGCAATCCGCGAAATCTTTGTCAACACGCTTTCGTCCGGTGGCAGGGATTATCCAGTCATGGAATGTTGATAAAGGATGGCAAAGTGAACGAGGATGGGAGTGTCCGGTGATCATCGACAACATGATGAACCTGGAGCTTTTGTTTAATGCAACCAAGCTTTCCGGCGATTCCTCTTTCTATAAAATAGCCGTAAGCCATGCAGATAAAACGATGAAAAACCATTATCGGCCCGATTATAGCTGTTACCATGTGGTTGATTATAGCCTGGCCGATGGCTCCATCCGGAACAAACACACCGCTCAGGGTTTTGCCCACGAATCGGCATGGGCCCGCGGACAGGCTTGGGGCATTTACGGTTTTGCCATGTGTTACCGCGAAACTAAAGACATCCAATATCTCCGGCAGGCACAGAAAGCTTTTGAATTTGTGGTCAATCACAAGAATTTCCCAAGTGATTTTGTTCCTTATTGGGATTTCGATACCCCGAAAATTCCGAATGAGCCTCGCGATGCCTCTTCAGCCGCTATTTTGGCCTCAGCACTTTATGAACTTTCTACTTTCGAAAATCCGGAATACTACAAAGGTTGGGCTGACAAAATTATGCAAAGTCTTGCCAGTCCAGCATTCCGTGCGAAAACAGGTGAAAACGGGAATTTTATCCTGATGCATTCGGTCGGCAGCATCCCACATGGTAACGAAATCGATGTGCCACTCAATTATGCCGATTATTACTTTCTTGAAGCACTCAAGCGGAAACGGGATTTGGAAAATATGGCCAAACCAACCAATTGATTAATTTAGATCCTTTGTTTATCCAATAAGTACCATGAACAACTCCAAACTCCTCTCCGCATTAGGTCTCTGCTCAACCGGGTTATTGCCCACCGCACAAGCCCAGACTGCCACAAAACAACGTCCCAACATCATCTACATCATGTCCGACGACCATGGTTATCAGGCTATCAGCGCCTACGGCTATGGGATGAACAAGACGCCAAATATTGACAGGATTGGCAGAGAGGGAGTCATCTTTACCCGCGCCTGCGTCACCAACTCCATCTGCGCACCAAGCCGGGCAGTGATGCTGACAGGAAAGCACAGCTTTGTCAACGGGAAGGTCGACAACATGTTTCCGTTTAACTGGGATCAGGACAACTTCCCAAAACAGTTGCAGAAAGTCGGATACCAGACGGCAATGATTGGCAAAATTCACCTCGACGGACTACCCCAGGGATTTGACTACTCCATGGTACTTCCCGGTCAGGGTCAGTATTACAACCCTGATTTTCTGATCAACGGGGTTAGAAAACGCATTGAGGGATATTGCACCGAAATTACCACCGAATATGCCCTGAAATGGCTGGGCGAAATGCGCGACAAAACCAAGCCTTTCTGTCTGCTCTACCACCAGAAAGCTCCCCACCGCAACTGGCTTCCTGCTCCTAAGTACCTCAATATGTTTGATGATACAACCTTTACCCCACCGGCCACTTTCTACGACGACTATCAGGGTCGCGGAACCGCCGCCCATACCCAGGAGATGAAGGTAGATGGCCATGCCATGTGGGGCCACGACTTTAAACTGATTGTTGATCCCAAAGGTGATTCTACCGGATTTACTTCCGACCTGAAACGGATGAATCCCAAACAGCGCGCCGACTGGATGAATGCTTACGAGAGCGAAAATCAGGCATTCCTGAAAGCAAAATTGACCGGCAAGGATCTGGCAGTCTGGAAATACAACCGGTACATCAAAGATTACCTGAAATGCATCCAGTCGGTGGATGATGGAGTTGGTGAACTGCTTGACTATCTTGACAAAAACGGATTAACAGAGAACACTATCATCGTCTACACCTCCGATCAGGGTTTTTACCTGGGCGAGCACGGATGGTTTGACAAGCGCTTTATGTACGAGGAGTCCTTTCGCACTCCTTTGTTAATCAGATATCCAAAGGAGATCAGACCCGGTACAAAGATTAGCAAGTTGATCCAGAACCTCGATTTTGCTCCTACCTTTCTCGATTATTGCGGTGTTGCCATCCCAAAAGAGATGCAGGGTGATTCATTCCGCAAACTGGTTTCCGGAAAAACCGGGGAGTGGCGCGATGCGGTCTATTACACCTATTACGAGTATCCGTCGGTACACATGGTGAAACGCCATTACGGAGTTGCCACGGAACGTTACAAACTGATGCATTTCTACTACGACATCGACGAATGGGAGATGTACGATCTGGAAAAGGACCCGCACGAAATGAAGAGTGTTTACAACAATCCAGCCTATGCCCGCGTGCAAAAGATGATGCACAAACGTCTAACCGAAATGCGCACTAAATACGGAGACTCAGATGCCAACGACCAGAAATTCATCAACATGTACCTCAGCGGATTAAAGAAAAGTGCAGGGAAAGAATAAAATCTCAAGTACTTAAAGTGCCTGGAGTGCCTAAAGTGCCTAAAGTATTTAAAGTACTTAAAGTGCCTGGAGTGCCTAAAGTGCCTAAAGTACTTAAAGTGCCTAGAGTGTCTAAAGTGCCTGGAGTGCCTAAAGTATTTAAAGTGTCTAAAGTG
>CAIRSO010000535.1 GCA_903881215.1 uncultured Bacteroidia bacterium | reverse complement strand
GTCACCCCGCGTGAGGAAGAACCCCAGATCGTGGTGCCGGTGGCCGACATCTATGTCTCATTCCCCGGTCATTCGGCCCGGGAGGTGGAACAACTCGTTTCCACGCGTCTGGAAAAATACCTGTTTCAGATCGACGGCGTCGAATATGTGTATTCACGGTCGCTTCCGGGAAAAAGCATTGTTACGGTACGCTTTTTTGTGGGCCAGGAGCGGGAAAAAAGTCTGGTGAAGCTCCGTAAATGGCTTGATCAGAACGCAGACCGCATTCCCGCCGGTGTAACGGGTTACGTCGTAAAACCCGTTGAAACCGATGATGTTCCCATCCTCACCCTGACCTTTACCAGCCCCCATGAAGACGATTACAGCCTGCGGCGTATCGCGGAAGAAGTGCTCGACCGGCTTCAGTCCGTTACCGATGCTGGAATTACGTCCATTATCGGCGGCAGACCCCGCCAGATTCTGGTGCGGCCCGATCCGGAAGCCATGGCCGCCTTCCGCGTAACACCCCTGGACATTCATCGCGCCCTGTCCGGGGCGGATGTTAATTTTCAGGCAGGCGAATTTTCACGGATGGATCGGCAATTGCGCGTGGAAGCGGGTCGGTTTCTATCTAGCAAACAAGATGTGGAATCGCTGGTGGTGGGCGTATCCGCCGACAAGACGGGTTCTACAGGAAGTTCCGACCGGCCGGTTTATCTGAAGGATGTGGCACAGGTAACGGATGGTCCGGGGGAGGTGACCAGTTACGTGCGCTTCAGCGCCGGGCCTGCCTGGACGCACCGCAAAGAAGCAGGTGCTGCCGGCCAGTGGATCGGCGGCGCATCCGGATCTCCGGAACCTCCGGTCTCGCAGCCGGCGGTGACCATCGCCATTGCCAAGCAGAAAGGCACCAACAATGTCCGGGTGGCCCAAGACATTCTGGCGCGGATGGAGACCATCCAGAAAGAAGTGGTGCCGGATGACGTCCAGGTGGCCATTACCCGAAATTATGGCATCACGGCCAACGCCAAGGTGAATGAGCTGGTGGAAGGGCTTGTTGTCGGCGTCGTCGTGGTCATAGCGCTGCTGACGATGGGGCTGGGATTTACCGAATCGCTGGTGGTGGCGGTGGCGGTGCCATGTGTTTTCGGGCTCACCCTTGCCGTCAACGCCCTTTTCGGTTTTTCCATCAACCGGGTCACCCTGTTTGCCCTGACGGTTTCATTGGGGCTTCTGGTAGATGACCCCATCGTCGATGTGGAAAACATCCACCGCCATTTCGAAATGATGGGCAGCGCCACGCGCGATATCGTCCTGGAAGCGGTCAACGAGGTGCGTCCCCCGCTGATCGCTGCAACCATTGCTGTCATGATCTCCTTTCTGCCATTGTTTTTCGTCACCGAAGAAATGCACGATTATCTGCGCCCCATGGCGGTAAATGTTCCCGTCACCATGTTCATGTCCCATATTAAGTGAAAAAATAGACTTTGCCGCAATGGTTCCAATGCAAGTTGAGCATCTGGTAAAAACACCGGAAGGTTTGAATTCAATTTCAAATATAGATAAATTGATAATTGGTGGAAGTTCAATATCATCCGAGTTAGAAACCAAGCTTCAAACTATTAGTACACAGTGCTATGCAACTTATGGTATGACTGAAACAGTTTCGCATATTGCGTTACGAAAAATTAACGGTGAACTTGCATCTGATAATTATAAGGCACTTGATGGAGTAAGGTTTGAGGTTGATAAACGGGATTGTTTAGTAATTTATGCACCACATTTACAACATGAACCATTTATCACCAATGATATTGTCGAAATATTCAGCGATACAGAATTTAAATGGTTGGGACGATATGATAATGTAATAAATACCGGCAGTGTAAAAATATCTCCTGAAATTATTGAAAATAAAATTTCAAATTTATTGACAGAACGATTTTATTTTACTGGGCTTAAAGATGTAAAACTAGGTGAAAAAGTAGTTCTTGTTATTGAAAGTGAACCTTTTGATGAAGTAAAAATAAATAATTTGAAGGAGCAGTTAATGAGAGTTTTAAATAAATTTGAATTTCCACGTGAGATAATATTTAAAAGTCATTTTGATGAAACGAATTCAGGAAAGTTGAAAAGAATTATTTAGCTAATGTTTAAGAGTAACTCCATCGCATTTTTTTCCTTTTTTGCAATTTCCTTTAATATTTCAGATGCTTTTTGAACGTGTTTAATGTCTTTATTTTGCGCTATTAGAAGGAATAGTTCCGAAACTTCATTCCAAAGTTGTGCTATTTGAACAAATGAATCATATCCGTTTTTAAGTTCAATATTTTTAAGTTGTTCGTAACTTTCTTTCAAAAAGTCGCGATATAGATTTCGGAATAATGCTCCACCGGTACCCGCTTTTTCCATCATTTTCGCCGTAGATTTAAAACCACTTTCAATTTCATTTCCACATTTAAACCACTCAACTATTTCATTACTAAGCAGATTAATTCCATTATTCCCTTCTATTGGATTATCAGGATGCAAATATAATTTGGCATTATTTTGAATAGCAGAAATAACAGCAGTATTTAAATCAGAATCTTTACCTTTAGCGGAAAAAGAAAAATGTAAATTACTGGAACCCATTGGACCTTTTTGTGCACGTGCTAAAGCTAAACTTTTCAAGGATGTCTTAACTTTTCCACCTTGTTGAGTAGTGTCAACCAAATATGCGTCTGTTTCATCGTAACCATAAATAGCTACAAAATGCTCAGCAAAATGATAAGGTTTTTTGAAATACTCCAGAAAAAAACAATCCAATTTTAAACCTACAATCTGCCCATTATCAATAAGATGCTTAACATCTGACCAAGCTTCATCAATAGAAGTATTTTCAGAAACATTTAGGTTTAAATTAAGATTACGGGCAAGATTTTGTGAAATCAGTTCCGGGCGCACACGACCACTAATAAATGGATAAACCATTGATTCTAAATCCCAAAGATAGAAACCAAGTCCTTCACCCAATCCAAATAACATTGGCTCAGACAGATTGATTTTTAATTGACGCAGCATTGTTCCAATTGTAGTTGTTTCGCAATGTTGACCGTCGGGTGGAAAGATATTTTCAATAATCATTTTAATATTAGCTAATTAATCTGCTAAACAGTTCAAAATCATAAATATAATTATCTTCTTGGTTTACTTCTATGGAATGCACCTTTTCCTTTTGTAAACGTTTTCTTGAAATGTTTGTTTTTTTCTGGGTTATATTCGGGTGCTTCGCCCAATTCCTCCGGCAATGGAATTTTATATATATCCTTCTCAAGAAAGTTTTCAATTTGTTTGAATTTGAATTGCTCTTCAGTACTTACAAACGTGATAGACATACCTTTGGCACTTGCACGTGCTGTACGACCAATTCGGTGAACATAATCTTCTGCGTCATGCGGAACATCATAATTGATAATCAACGAAATATCATCAATATCAATACCACGGGAAACAATATCTGTTGCTACCAAAATATTTATTCTTCCATTACGAAATTCATGCATCACATGGTCGCGTTGACCCTGATCAAGATCGGAATGCATTTCATCTACCGAAAGCCCCATTTGTCTGAGGGTTTTGGTAATTTCCTTTACTTT
>CAIRSO010000534.1 GCA_903881215.1 uncultured Bacteroidia bacterium | reverse complement strand
GATAATCCGGTTTCGGTATAGGTTAAAACATTGCCTACATCGGTGGCTGTGTTGACGTTATTTACAGTGTTCCATTTATACCCGACTGCACCTGAAACTGCATTCCATCTCCAGGCGATCTGCGTGGCGGTATTGGGCCCTTTGGAGGTGCCAGGATACCCCGGGAAGGGGTCGGTGGTTTGTGTAAGCGCAATAGATGTGGAAAACCCACAGCCCGTGTATGCCCATAGATAGCGCGTATATCGCGTATTACAGCCCAGGCCCGTCTCGGTGTAGGTGAGCACAGCCCCCAGGTCGGTAGCCGTGGCGTAATCGTTAGTGGTATTAAATTTGTAACCCAGTGTTGCGTCGGTACCTCTCAGCCATGCCCACTGAACAGAGTTCACCGTACGCACATACATTCCGTCTCCGTCGGTTGTAGGAATGGCGGTGATGCAATCCTGGTAACTTCGCCATTGGGAACTGGAATAAATAGCAAGTGCGCCGTTTTTGCCGCAGTCGGTACAAAAAACCATCAAGCCTTCTTCGGGGCTTGCAATAGCATCTCTTTGAGCTAAGGTCATCCGGGGCATAAGAAAGCCTTTGCTGGTGGATTTCACATCGAGCATGGCTGAATTGGCAGGAGCGGAGCCATCGGCATTCACACCAACATTTTGGGCATCGACCATGGTCATTGAAGTCCACAGTACAATTAAAAGAAGGACTAACTTTTTCATATCAAATGGATTTTATTTTATGTTATTTTTTAATTCGTTGAAGGAGGATGGCAGCGCCAAAATTTCCTTTGTTTTGCTGTCGAGCAAAATCATGACCGGTGTACTGAGCAAAAAATAGTCGTTGGCCACTGGGCTACTGATTCCGTTGGCACGCAGGTGTTTCCAGTCGGGCAGTCCTGTTATTAATTGGGACCAGCGTTTAATATCTATTTCGGTGTCGTCCAGACTGATGGCAACAACTTCCGGCCTGCCGGAAGCAGGGAGTCCATCCAGCCAGGGTTTTAACTCCTTGATCAGGTCGGTACAATGGCCGCAGTCCGCACTGTAAAACAGCAACAGGATCAGGTTTGAACCCATTTGGGCCTTGCTTAGATCGAAGCGATTTCCGGTAGGATCATTCAGGATAATGTTAGGGGGTATAGTTCCTACTGTGAGCGATTTCATCCCCTTAAGCCGCTTTTCGATTTGAATCCTTTTGGCTGTCAGGCAGTTCGGATCACTGGTGTATTGCTCTAACACCTTTAGGCCGGCCAATAAATTGTTGCTTTCAAATCCGCGGTAGAAATAATCGACCATCCAGCCATACATGAGCGGATGGCCGGTCCTGGCTTTTTCGATGGCCGACCTTGCTGCCGCCGGAAAGAGTGAATCGCGCAAAGCCATGGTTGTGCTCAACCTGCCGTGAAGATTTACATAGGCGTCCATCCACTTAATGATTTGGGCAGTTTTGATCACAAGGGTATCCCGGAAGTTCATTCCGTCGAAATAGTGTTGGATGACGCCCTTGATTTTATCTTGTTCGCTACCAGTGAAAGGTGTTGTGGGAATGTAATTTAACTGGTAGATACTGCTTACAAACAGTTTCTGGTCCCTCTTTTCTGCTGAGCGCAGCGATTGGTTGTGTGCAACCCTTTGTTGCTCGTACTCTTTGAGCGCTTGTTGGTAAAAGCCGGATTGTTTTGCCTCGTAATTCATCAAAAAATCGTTCAACACAACCAGCTGCTGTTTCTTTTTTTCGTTCTGTTTAGAAAATTGCGCAAAGGCATTGTTTTCCAGTTCGCCTTCTTGAAAACGGGTGCTATCGGTATAGCTCGGATTGATCCAAAGTTCGAGATCCTGGTTGTTGATAAAAATATTTTTCTGCGAAGGGGAAGTTTTGGCTGATTCTCCATTTTTAGAATCGAACTGCAGCATAAATTCGCCGGGCAGGTATTCCATAGGTACCACCAGAAAAGCCGTTGCACCGCTATTCACCGCCGATGCATCCGCAACCGGTTTAAACGCTTTGGGGCCTGTGAGCGGCATCACGCTGATCTTGCTTTCGGGCACACCGCGAAGGTGAACGATCAGTACCCTGGATTCCTGTGATCGGGCGCAGACGGGCAACAAGACCATCCAACCGAAAATAATAATTGAGGCAAGCTTCGTGCTTTTCAAAATTTTAAATTATTCATTACCATTATTTCTCCGGTATACTGATTGTTGAAATTCATTTTTTTTCTAAAATGTTTCTGAGGTTATAGTGAAGTTTGGTTCCTAATAACAAAACATTAACAAAGCATCTCATATTTTGTTTTGGCCAGATAACCTTTTAAAAACAGTATTTACGATGCGGTAGTAAAAACCCAATGTTCCTGAACCAATATTTATAGGCAAAATTGGTTAAGAACGACAGAGCAACCTAAAATCCTGGGTACAACTTTGTAGCAAATTTGAAATTTGATACAAAGTTTTTCAGTTTTTGATGATTTCTTGATAAAACGAGCTGGCGAGTGCAGGGGAACAAAATCGGGATTTTGAGAGGAGCTTTACGGAATATCTGCACATTCAAAAACTGTCTTTGCCTGATCAGGAGATTACTTCACCTCAGGAATTAGGAATAAGCCTGAGTCATTTGAATAGCTATTTGTTGCATGGCGGTTTTCCGGAAATAGTTTTGCATCCTTCTATTCTGAAGAATTATTTGTCTTCGTTGTTCGATTCAGTTTTATTGAAAGATATTTTGAAGCGTTTTCAAATCCGGCAAACACAGCAACTTTACGATTTAGCCAACTATCTGCTGACAAACTACACCAATCCATACTCCTACAATCAACTCAAAACGGATCTGAATTTTAGCAGCGTTGCTACGGTTCAAAAATTTATCGGATATCTGTCAGAACCGTATCTTTTTCTTAATCTGACACGGTATGCCACAAAAATAAAGTTGCAGCAAAAATCGCCGAAAAAAAGCTATGTCATTGACACCGGATTTATTCATGCACGATCCTTTGAGCTATCACCCAATTATGGACGGTTACTGGAAAATGTAGTATTCATCGAGTTGTTGCGAAGGAACCTACGGCCGGAATTAGATCTATTTTATTACCGAACGCGCAACGACAGGGAGATAGATTTTGTATGCCGTAAAGGTTACCAAACAGACCAATTGATTCAGGTTTGTTATGATATCACCAGCCCGAAGACTTTAAAACGTGAAATAGATGCCCTTGTAGAAGCCTCGTCCGAGCTGGCATGTACCAATTTACTGCTCATCACCAGGAACAGAGAGGAAGTAATTCT
>CAIRSO010000533.1 GCA_903881215.1 uncultured Bacteroidia bacterium | reverse complement strand
GGCACTCCAGGCACTTTAAATACTTTAGGCACTTGCTTATAGGAAATCTTCCCTCACCGGATTGAAAGTATCGATCAAAACACCATCCTGCAGGCAGAGTACACCATGTAACACTCCAGGAGGAATATAGGTGGCATCGCCTTTTATAATTTGCCTGTTTTCATTTCCAATGGTAAACTCAAATGCACCTTCTGCACAGTATGAGGTTTGGGTATGTTCATGATTATGAAGGGCTCCAATGGCACCTTTTTGGAAGTTGACTTTTACCATCATCATATTTTGATTGTATCCGAGAATTTGGCGGCTGACGCCTCCACCAAGATCTACAACCGGGGATTCCATTGCGGAGATATATAAATTACTTTCCATAGTTTTAAAATTTCGTATTCCAAAGATACATAATGAGAATCGAAACTGTATGTGTTTGGAAACTTCAAAAAAAATGCTTCTTTTTGTTGAGAGTCAAAGCAATTTTTGTTGTAAACCAAACTTCCAAACTTTAAAGATTATGGATTTCAAAAAATTTATCGTAATTCCGACTTTTATCGGATTTCTGGCTTGTACTTTTGTAGCACTGGATCAATTCATTAGTCCATTTTTACCCATTGAAGGGAACAAGGGATTTGGCTGGGTGACCTTTCAGGCATGGGCCATGTATTTTATGGCAGGATGCACTTTAAAAGGAGGAGCCCGCACTTTTCTGGGTTATGTGATGGGCGTTATCTCAGCCATTCTGATCATCAAGCTGGCCGGACTAATAAGCGCCGCAGGCTTTTGGACCGTTCCCCTGGCTGTATTTGTGATTGTAATTCCGATGTGCTCCATGGAGCGTGCACATTCGCTGATTGATTTTGTTCCTGCCTTATTTGTTTCTTCAGCTGTTTTCTTTGCGTTTACTCAGCTTTATCCAACCTCAACTTTTGGAAATAATGCATTGGTTATTTTGCTTTATTGTGCCATTGGGATGGTCTACGGGATTGTCACCGTATGGCTGAGGGGGTTGTATGAAAAAGCTGTCGCCAAAAAGTAAATTGCAATTATAAAAGAAATAAGAGAATAGTTTATTCTCTTATTTCTTTTATAATTGCAATTGCCTCCCTCACTTTCTGCTCAATAAACCCAAAATCTCCTAGGGCAATTACCTCATTGGGTGTTAGTTGCGATCCTAATCCGACGCAAGCCACGCCTGCCTTGAACCATGCTTCGAGGTTCTCGCGGTCGGGAGTAACTCCGCCGGAAGGCATAATACTTGTCCAGGGGCAGGGTGCAAGTATGGCTTTGACAAAGGATGGTCCGCCGACTTCTTTCCCCGGAAAGATCTTGACAATCTCGCATCCTAACTCCTCAGCCAGATTAATCTCAGAAAGTGTACCGCAGCCAGGCATCCATGCAATTTTCCGACGGTTGCAAACTTTGGCCATGTCAGGATTCAGACTTGGTGAGACAATGAAATTTGCCCCAAGTTGGATGTAAAGTGCAGCCGTTGCAGCATCTACAACGGAACCTACACCCATGATCATCTCCGGACATTCAACAGCGCACCATTTATTTACTTCCGCAAAAACTTCATGGGCAAAATCACCACGGTTGGTGAACTCGAAAACCCTGGCGCCTCCTGCATAACAGGCTTTCACTACATTCTTTACAATCGCTGAGTCTTTGTTGTAATAGAGAGGAACAATACCTGTTCCCGTTAGGGTTTGAAGGACATTTAATCTTTTGAATCGGGCCATGGTGGAAATTTGAAAATTTGGAAATGAGGAAATTTGAAAATGAGGAAATGAGGGAATGGTTGTGGTCAGCAAATGCCTGTTTTCACATTTTCACATTTCCCAATTTCCACATTAGACTTATCGTGAAACGCGTCCGGAAGAGTCGCCACCCATCAGTTTCTCAACTTCAGAGACAGACACTCTGTTGTAGTCGCCATAAATGGTGTGTTTGAGGCACGAGGCAGCGACAGCAAAATCAAGCGCTGCCTGAAGGTCGTCACGATAGGTTAACAATCCATAGATTAGTCCGCCCATAAAGGAGTCGCCTCCTCCGACACGGTCAACGATATGAGTGATCTGGTAAGTGGCTGATTTATATAATTTCTTGCCATCATATAAAACGCCACTCCACGAATTGTGGCTTGCACTAACCGAACCACGCAGAGTAGTGATCACTGCTTTGCATCGTGGAAATTGGGCCATTACCTTTTGGGAAACAGACAGATAAGCATCAGCTTCAACATGACCTGCTGTCACGTCTACTCCATCAGGATGAATGTGCAGGGCCATCTCCGCATCTTCCTCGTTGCCGAGAATCACATCGCAGCCGGCCACCAACAAAGGCATCACCTCGTGTGCTTGTTTTCCGTATTTCCAAAGATTTTTGCGATAATTGAGGTCGGTAGAAACCATGATGCCACGCTGGTTAGCAATCTTAATGGCTTCGAGGCAGACATCGGCTGCACCTTGTGAAATAGCAGGGGTAATGCCAGTCCAGTGAAACCAGGTAATACCTTCAAAGACTTTGTTCCAGTCAATCATTCCCGGTTTGATCTCAGCAATCGATGAACCCGAACGATCGTAAATGACTTTGCTTGCTCTGCTTACTGCACCGGCTTCGAGAAAATAGATTCCCATGCGGTCTCCACCCCGGAGAATTTCGGTTGTATCGACGCCAAATCCTCTGAGCTCCCGGATGCAAGAGTCTGCAATCTCATTTTTAGGCAATCTGGTAACAAACTTCGTGGCAATACCGAAATTGGCAAGTGATACTGCAACATTGGCCTCACCTCCTCCAAATGTAGCGCTAAGATTACCGCTCTGACCGAACCGTTCGAAACCCGGAGTGGCCAGGCGCAGCATGACTTCACCGAATGTGATGACTTTCTCCATAGATATATTTTATATAGTTTCCCTTACCACAAATTTCAAAAATTGTCACAAATAAGGATATGTGATAATGTGAAAAGGCTATTATTACCTGACTCATTTCAATTTTCAAATTTTCAAATTGCCCAATTTTCACATTGTCAAATCATTTTCGCCTTTGACGTAACCAAAATTAGCTAAAATTCCGCCATCAACATAGAGTACATGACCATTAACGAAGTTGCTCGCTTTGGAAGCAAGAAAAAGCGCAGCATTGCCAACATCTTCAGGTTCGCCCCAGCGACCGGCAGGTGTGCGGGTCATGACAAGATCGTTGAACGGATGACCCCCCAGACGGATGTCGGCAGTTTGTGAAGTTGCGATATAGCCCGGACCAATCCCATTGATCTGCACATTGTATTTGGCCCATTCGCAGCACATGTTGGCGGTGAGTAGTTTTAATCCGCCTTTGGCTGAAGCATAGGCAGATACTGAGTTGCGGCCATAAACGCTCATCATCGAGCACATGTTGATGATTTTGCCTGATCTTCTGGCAATCATTCCGGGGGCGACACGCTTGGCTATGATTAGCGGCGCAACAAGGTCGATATCGAGCACTTGTTTGAAGTCGCTTATGGCCATGTTCAAAATCGGGATACGCTTAATGATTCCGGCGTTGTTCACAAGAATATCAACGGGTCCAACCTCGTTTTCGATTTGAGTAATGCCCTTATCCACAGCCTCTTCGTTGGTTACATCGAAGTTGAGGGTAAAAACATCGAGTCCGACCAGGCTGTATTCCACTTTGCAGGCTTCGAGTTTTTCGTCAGACAGATCGTTGACACATATTTTGGCACCCGCGGCACCGAGGGTTTTAGCAATTGCCATTCCTATCCCGTGCGTTCCGCCGGTAATAAGGGCGACTTTCCCGGTTAAGTCAAAAAGATCATTCATATTTATTTTTATTTACGTCACTAAATTACAGATCTCAAAACTACAACATCGACTATGGATTGAGCAACAGTCTTACCTCAGTTGGTTTGGTTGCACCACATCCATATCTGCATAATCAAGATTTTCTCCGGCCATTCCCCATATAAAGATGTAGTTGGCGGTTCCCGCCGCAGAGTGGATAGACCAATTCGGGGAGATGACGGCTTGCTCATTGACCATCCAGATATGGCGGGTTTCCTGAGGTTGTCCCATGAAATGGCAGATTGCCTGGCCTTCAGGAACGTTAAAATAAAAATACACCTCCATCCGGCGACTGTGCGTATGTGCTGGCATGGTGTTCCAGACACTCCCTGGACGAAGTTCCGTCATCCCCATTTGCAACTGGCAGGTTTCAATCACCTTACTGATCAGCAACTGATTGATTTGTCTTTCGTTGGAAGTTTGCTGTGAGCCCATTTGCAGAACATTGGCATCTTTCAAAGTAATATGACGTGTTGGCAATTCCTTATGGGCAGGTGTTGAATTGAGATAAAAACGGGCAGGTTGAGCTGAATTCTCTGATGTGAACACTATTTTTTCGGAGCCTTTCCCAATGTAAAGAGCCTCCTTGAAATCCATTGAATAGACTTTTCCATCAACTGAGACAGTTCCCTTGCCACCAACATTGATGATACCCAGCTCGCGACGGTAGCAGAAAAACGGGGCTTTGAGCGGTTCGATGGCAGTGAGCTCGAGTGGACCATTTACAGGTACCGCGCCTCCGGCAATGTATCTGTCGTAATGGGAATAAACGAGGTGGATCTTGCCGGCTTCCATCACTTTTTCGATCAGAAAATGGTCTCTCAGTTGCTGAGTGTCGTAATGCTTTACGTCGGAAGGATGAGAAGCGAAACGTTCTTCGAAGTGGATTGACATAGGATTTAGCTTTTATGGTGAAGTACTTGGAGTACTTAGAATACTTAGAGTACTTAGAGTTATGGACTCCGAACTAGTGAAGCGTGAAGCTTAAGTACTCTAGGCACTTTAAGTACTCTAAGTATTTTAAGTACTTTCTTCCAGGACAAATATACAAGTATTTTAGATTTGTGCAATCGATTGCATTTTTTATTTTATCTTTAAGGGAAAGGAAAAAAAATTACCATCTTTGTTTCCTCATTGTTTGAAAATGCATAAAAAGATAGAACCAACCATCCATGATATTGCCAGAGAGTTGAAAATCTCTGCCTCAACCGTTTCCAGGGCTCTGCAGAACAATCCACGTATTAGCCAGAAAACAAGGGAAAAAATTGCTTTAATCGCTGAGACGATGGGTTACAGGCCAAATTCCATGGCATCGAACCTGCGAAACAAGAAATCGAACACTATCGGTATTGTGGTGCCGCTTATTAACCGGTACTTTTTCGCGTCAGTGATCAGTGGTGTTGAAGAGGTCGCCTTCAAAGCTGGCTATAATGTTGTAATCTCACAATCGAACGACCTGGCTGACAAAGAGATATCCATCGTACATTCGATGCTGGCTAACAGGGTGGATGGACTGATTATTTCGATTGCCATGCAGACAACTACTTTTGATCACCTCAAGATCTTCCGAAAAAAGAATATTCCACTCGTTTTTTTCGATAGGGTTGTTCCGGAAATTGAGACGAACAAAATTGTGGTGGATGACTTTATGGGTGCTTTCCGAATAACCCAACATCTGATCGATCAGGGTTACCAGAGGATTGGTCACATGGCCGGGCCACAGAACCTGACAACTTATCAGGATCGCAAAAAAGGATACATGGAAGCACTGGCAAAAAATGGTGTTGCCTACGACGATTCTTTGGTCGTCACCAATTCCCTTACTCTTGAAGACGGCGAAAAAGCCGCTCAGTACTTTATGGGATTGCCTGATCCGCCGGATGCGCTATTTTGCAGCAACGATACGACTGCATTAAGCGCAATGATCTATGTTCGGGACAAAGGAATCCGGATACCGGAAGATTTTGGAATTGTCGGTTTTAGCAACGAGCCTTTTTCAAGAGTGGTTACCCCTTCCATCTCCACCATAGCACAACCGGCTTTCCTGATGGGACAAAAGGCTGCAGAGCTGATATTAAACCAGATAGAGCACAAGGAAAAAACATTCAAAACACTTGTTTTGCCATCTGAAATGATCTTAAGGGAGTCGTCGGCAAGAAGAAAGTAACCTTAGATAATTTTTGAAAGCGTGGTCATAACAGTGTAATTGCTTTTACCGGCACCTCATCTTCGATTACCATTTGCTTTTTCACATCCTTAAATCCAGAGTTTTGCAGGTAGAATTTATCCGTTTTGGCTCCTGAAATACGGAGGACAGGAATTGCTTCACCTGGAATGGTTAGACCATCTAAATCAACATTTACACAGTTTTTGAAATCCATCGCCGGTCTCTTTTTGGTTACAAGCGTCAGATTCTTTATCTTGACTCCGTCCGCATCTGTACAGGTCAGTCCAATATTTGATTCCATGCGGATGTTCTCCAACTGAATGTTTTTGAGGTTCATCTCTGGCAATCCCTGAAGCAAAATAGCCTGTAAAGCGCCCTTGCAGTTGACATCCCTGATAGATATATTCTTAAATTGAGGAGTTTCTTCAGAAGCGACCCGTATTGCCTGATCATTCTTTGCAGCTCCTTCATCCAAAGCTTCTGAAGCAGATTTTCCACCATAGAAAAGATCAAATGAAATGGCTTGTGCCGGGATATTGATCATCTCGATGTTTGAAATGAAGATATTCTCAACCACTCCTCCCCTTCCCCTGTTGCTTTTAAAGCGGAGTCCTACATCGGTCCCGATAAAAGTGCAATTGGAGACGTGCATGTTTCTGACACCACCCGACATTTCGCTGCCTACAGTAACACCACCATGACCATGGTAGACAATGCAATTTTTTATGACCAGGTTCTCATTGGGGATACCTCTGTCGCGGCCTTCCTTGTCTTTACCGGATTTGATGCAAATGGCATCATCGCCAACATCAAAATTACTGTCGTGAACTATGCTGTTTTTACAGGATTCGATATCGATCCCATCACCGTTTTGGGAGTACCATGGATTTTTAACAGTGGTATTTCTAACCGTCAAATCTTCGCATAGCAAAGGATGAATGCACCATGCGGGAGAATTCTGAAACGTTGGACCATCAATCAAAACTTTTTTGCAAGACACCAGACTGATCATCACCGGTCTCAAAAAATCACGTATTTTTTCGAATTCTTCCTTGGTTTTCAACTGTCGTGGCACATTCATCTCCGCAATTTTCTCACCGGCTCTGAATTGCTCTGACGGATACCAGGTCTTTCCATTTTCGCTCAGTAGTCCGCCTGAAGCCACCAGCTTTTTCCATTGGGATTCGGTTAGCTTCTCCTTTTTGACTGCTCTCCAGGCATCTCCCGAACCATCGAAAACTCCCTTGCCGGTGATGGCAATATTTACAAGATTTCTTCCGTTGACAGGAGAGGAACAACGAAAAGTGTTAAACCCCTCAAAGTTTGTATTTACCAGTGAATACAAATTTTTGTCCGGCGAAAACAGAACCAGCGCTCCGGGTTCGGCATGCAATTCGATGTTACTCTTGAGCGTTATTGGGCCAGTTAACCATGTTCCACGGGGAATGACAACACGCCCTCCGCCTTTCACAGACAATGCATCGATGGCCTTGCTGAAAGCTTCTGTACAAAGGTCTTGTCCTCCGCTAACCGCGCCGAAATCAACGATCGAGACAGAATTGGAAGGAATAACGGGTTCTTTTACCACAGGCATTTTGAACTCAAGGTTTTTATACAGATCAGTGGTTCTGCTTTTAATAATTGACGGTTGAGCGAATGAAGCAACTGAAAAAAGAATCACAGACAAAAAAGTAAAGACGGATTTAAATGGATTCATAATTTTGGTATAATATTTTAAATTTTACTGTATTGAAGCGTCATTGAATTTAACAAAAATCCCAGAAAAATAACTGCAGAGAGCACATGCAATCCTGTTGATTTTTAATGCAAAACCTTATTCTTTTCAGTTAACCTTAGTAGAAAAGCACGAAAAGAGAGAACAACAACCTTATTACCTTATTAGACAATTATCACTTTAATTATTTTTTGAATTCCGTCCGATCCCAAATTGCAAGCTCCTGTCAGAATCTGATCGCGGGCGTGTATCCTACTTCTCAACTCTGAACCAATCGATATCGGCTGAACCCGAATCGTTGATCACTCCATTGCGCAAAGCATAAAAGCCCAGTTTTGCTCCAATCCAGCGTCCCTGCCTTGCATTGAAAGGTTTGCCAATTGCCGAATAATTCTGACCGTCTGCGCTGAAGCTAAAACTGCAAATTGCCCCTTTGAGAACCTGAACTCTCAGGTAAACGACTGCAATATCCAGTAGCTTTGTTTCAGTTACCTCGTCCTTTCCTGCCTTTTCGGCCTGTTTGCAATAGGCAGACCGGATCTCGAACTTTGAATTATTCCTAACGATGGAGACAGTTCCATAATCCATTCCCATCACAACCAACCCAACCTCTTCACCATCAAAACGGGCGTCGAAAGTCAATTTAGTGGTGGCAGTGAATTCGGGGGCTGGAAATTTCTGCAGCAACAGGTTGGGGATGTTCCAGAGGCCGGCTGCGTCGACTGGTCTCGGCATACAATTCAATCTGAAGAAGCCCAAATTCCCGGAAGGATAGCCCCAGGTTGTTTGGTAATTGGCATGCCACTGCCATTGCAAACCGAGTTCATTACCATTGAATTCATCACTTTCGGCAGGGGTTGTTACCGGATATACTTTACCCACGTTTGGCTTTTTGAAAGTTCTGACCGGATTGCCAATTCCATCACCATCATCATCGGTTCCGATGACAGGCCAGTTGTTGACCCATTTCATCGGATTTAAGTGTACGACACGACCATAGACACCCAGATCCTGAAAGTTCAGGAACCAGTGCTCGCCCGTCTTAGTATCGACCCATGCTCCCTGATGAGGTCCGTTAATATCAGTTTTGCCCTGCTCCATGGCTATTTTGGATTCATACGGCCCAAAGATATTTTTGGAGCGGAGTATCAGTTGCCATCCTGTTGGCACGCCACCTGCCGGAGCAAAGATGTAATAAAGGCCGTTTCGTTTGTATATTTTAGGACCTTCCACCGTTGGGTGATTCTTATGACCGTCAAAAATCATGACACTGTTGCCTAACAATTTGGTAGCTTCGACGTTCATCCTGCTAAGCATGATGACGCTTTTTATTCCGGCACGGCTTCCCGCAAGGGCATAGGCCAGATAAGCCTTTCCGTCATTGTCCCAGAAAGGAGAAGGATCTATCAGTCCTTTGCCGGGTTGAACAAGCAAGGGCTCCGACCATAGACCAGCCGGATTAGATGACTTGACCATGTAAATTCCAAAGTCAGGATCCGGATAGAAAATATAGAAAACATTTTTATAATAGCGGATGCAGGGGGCCCAAACTCCATTCCCATGCTGAACTTTGTCGAAAACATCGAATGGAGGTTGTTTTTGCAGAGCGTAGCCAATTATTTCCCAGTTTACCAGATCCCTTGAATGAAGGATTGGCAACCCCGGAATGCAATTAAATGAAGAGGCGACAAGGTAATAATCATCATTTACCCTGATGGCATCCGGATCCGAATAATCGGAATACAAAATCGGATTTTTGTATGTCCCATCGCCATTGTCGGCCACCCAAACTTTTGAAATCTGATTTGATTGCTGTGCCTGCATTTGACCTGAACACATCAAAATAAGAACCAGCGAACCTAAGATTACGAGCCTGATAATTGGTTGCATATGCTTCATTTTTTTACTTTTCATTTTTCATCGTTTTATCAAGAAAGGAAACCATGAACTCAACTGTAGGTTCAAACCATGGATTAAATAACCAGAACGGATGCGGTGTTGATGGGAATGTATGTACCTCAGAATAGATTTGATGTTTATTTAAAATGGCTATCACATTGTCGCGGCCCGCATGAAAACGGGGCAAGGCGCTGTTGATAAAGAGAATTGGCGGACTATCTTTTCCGGCATATTCGATGGGTGATGCTTCGATCCACTTTTCAGGAACCATTCGAAAGGTTGCTCCAAACCAGTAAGCCCCTGCAGAAGGTTTAGCAGGATCGGTATCTTTGGCGCTCTCGTTGGGATCCCTGAAATCCAGGACTCCATCTATGTCTATGATCGCCTCTATTTTGGAAGAATGCTTACTCCATCCTTCATACCCCTCGAACTTATCTATCCCGGCAGACATCCCGATGAGCGCCGCGAGCTGACCACCCGCAGATGTGCCGGAAATGGCTATCCGTTTTGAATTGACTGAGTACTGTTTGGCATGCGCCCTCAAGAAACGGATGGCAGTCTTGATATCGTGAACGGCTGCAGGATAAAGCGCTTCAGGCGATAGCCGGTATTCGACGGTAGCAGTTACATATCCATGCGAGGCAATTTGTTGGGCCATTGGAATCTCCATGGTTCTGTCGCCGGATCGCCAGCCACCACCATGAACCAGCAAAAGTGCCGGGTATTTTCCTGCCTTCATTGGACGGAAAATATCCAGGTGCAAATTTCTATTTCCATAAGGTGTTTCGGGAATTGTAGCATAAACGACTCCGTATTCGGCTTTGACATCTGAAGGAAGATTTGCCTCCACGATTTTTGCCTGAGGAAATTCCTTTTTGATTTTTGTCCATGCAAGGTAGGCGGTAAAAGTAGTGTCCCGTGGAATAGGAATTTGCCCGGTCTTTTCCAGCACCAAAACCCAGTCATTTCCCTCCTTAATATCGCCCGGAGGATCAAATTCAAACTTCTCAAATTTGGATATCATGCCTCCAAATATTGATTTTCCATCCCGGGGCGAATACCAGAAATAATTAAAGTTATTGGCAAACAATTGATCAGCATTAAGTTGAATCAATTTGCCATTATATGTATATACCAACAAACAGTTTTTGCCTTTTAATACCGACAGACGATTGTACTTTTCTCCCTGGTCAGGCAGCAAGGTTTGGTCTGGCACCAACTCTTCAAAATGGTATTTAAGCATCAGGTTTTTAAGATGGATCATTTGTCCGGCTCCAGGAGCAAGGATGGCTGAATCCCATGGTTCAGTTGCACCATAAGCCCCGGCCTTCTCCCCTTTTTTATACATCTGCATCACCGAATTATTCCCGTAAGTAAAACCACAGGCACCGGCAAAAACGGACCAGTATGCATACCTTCTAATATCATTTTCAGTCCATCTTGGTTGCAAGGTATCATGCAATCCGTGGGGTATACCTTCGTAGGAAGGCTCTCCGTCAAGAGTTGGTTTAACCGGAAGCCTGTTGTAATCTGACAGAATGTACCTCCAGTTATCCTCACCATACCTGTGATCAGCCCTCGCCGTATCCTGTTTATAATCACGATGGCCTGACTGGCACATATTGAAATCCAGCCAGGACTCATTGTGAAACCATGTCGACGACTGTGTTCTTCCAAAAGGATGGAAGGTTATCAAATGGTTTGGATCCTGCTTTTTCAGGGTCTTTCCGATGATGTTCCAAATTTTGATGGAGTCATCGCCGCGTACATCGCCTCCATTCAACCAGATGATATTCGATTTGTTCTTGTATCGCTGAGCCAAAAAACCGGCATAAGTCTCCGCCTGTTTGGAGGTAACTTTTCCGGCCCGAACATTTGAGCCCCAAATAGGAACCATTGCCATGTAGAGCCCTTTCTGAGCAGCCAGGTCTACCACAAAATCAAGATTTTCCCAGTAACCACGTTTGGTAGTTATTTCCGATGGCTCACCCTTGATGAGCTTTGGTGAAGCAACATTTTTATTGATAAGGGCAGAATCGCCATCCACTGTGATGGCGGAGAGTCCATGCAACAGCATTACTTGAATGACATTAAAACCTTTTAATCTCCTGTTCTCCAGATATTTTTCAGTTTCCGTTCTGTTCAATTTTTCGAGCATCATCCAGCCGGTATCGCCAAGCCAAAAGAATGGCTTTCCATCCGAAGTCAGGAAACGACCATTGGCTGAAACTGCAATAGAGGGACAATTATTGTCTGAAGGCGGAGTTGCAAAAGACAAAATCGCCAGCGCGCATACAACTAAAAACAGGAGTTTCTTCATTGCTTCGTGTAATTATTTTGCCAAAACGTTTTGATCAGATGCCCATTTCCTTTGCCACTTGGGATACTTGTCAAGTACATTCTGAGGTGCATAAGTGTACCAGCCGTAGCCACTGCGACGTTCGCGGCTGACTTCAGCCATGGAATAGAGCAGTTTGCTGTTGCGGTCGCTGAACAGTGGTCTTTCTGTTTCAAGTTCGTAAAAACGGGTCCAGATGGGAGGAGCTGTTGTATCAGTCACCACAATACGATCTATGGTGTTGATTTTGTAAGGTGTTTTTTCCGGAGATGCCTGGACCGTATTTACTCTGGTGTGGTATATTTTCGATTCATTGAACCATTTAACTGCATGCTGAACTGCCTCAACGATGCGCGTGTCAGGATGATCCAATTTCATCAAAAACAAAACTATCTGGACACTTTCTCCATTACAGATACTTGGCATTTCGTAGGCACGAGCCCAGGCAGGTTTCAAAGTAATCTCATCATGTTGCTGGCACCAGGCTGTTAATCTGCCTTTGCTTACAATCTGGCACTTCAGGATGCATTCCAGCCCTTTGTCGAAACCTTCCTTAGCTGCTATTCGAGTTTTTTCATCCACAAATGAAAATATTGGATTGCCTTCATTTATCTTTTTCAATGTCTCCATGATCCCAATAAAGGCACCGTCATTGAAAGTGATATGCCTGCTGTAATTCTTCACCTCCAGCGGAAAATATTGCGGCCAACCACCGTTCGGATATTGGGCTTTCAGAATGAATTGAATGCCTTTCAGACAGGCTTCCCTGTACTTTTCAATTTTTGTAACTGTATAGACCTGTGCCAAATAGTCCACATGTGTATAAGTAGTAGAATTATCAAAGGTCGTGTGAATTTGATCCTTGGTTTGGACCAATTTCTCAATCTGCTCCTTGGTTAAAATGGCCTGCATATCATAATTTTTGGGCCATCCACCATTGTTTCGCTGGTATAAAAGGATGTTATCCGCAATCTTAGTGATTTCCGATACCGGATATTTAGGCTGATTTTCCGCCGGATTGACAATGTTTCCGTCATCTTTGATGCCGTACCAGTGGCGCATGCTATCGCCAAAAGGTTCAATGCTGATCGAATACCCTGCAGTGCTTTGAGTGTTCTCCTGCCCAAATAGAGCTGTAGTAAGAAGAACCATTGTCAGCAATGCTGATAGTTTTCTAAAATAGAAAGAGATTTTGATCATGCTGTTTTTATTATTATAACGTCCCATGCCTTCATCGTTTGACAGACCAAAATTAAATAACCCGTCCGTAATTGGACGGGTTATTGCTAATAAAAATCATTTAAACTCCAATTACTTGTTTGGTAATCCATAACCATTTGTTACGTTCCCTTTCGATTGGTCAATAACAGTAAGAGGCATTGGGTGAAAGTATCTGGGTGCGCTGGTTTCGCGGCCAACTACACCATCCAGGATAGAAGCATTTAACATCGCTTTGGCATTTGCGTCATTCCAAACCGTAATACCCCAGTTCACTCTGGCATAACCATCAGCTACCAGGGCCTTGGCTTCAGAACCGTTGGGATCAATGTAGTTATACAAGCCTTTGATTGCCAGATTTCTCGCTGTTGTGGTATACGCTGCAACCCCCCAGTTGTAAATACCGCGCCAACCCGGATACAGCGCCGGATCAGTATCAACAGGCGTTTGTGTAACTGTTGCAACAGCGCCACCCACCTGAACAAATTTGGTCCAAACATAGTTGGAGACGGTTCTGCCACTTGGGAAGGTATAAAATCCGTTTGTTTGAAGGCCTGTCGTCATATCTACCATTTCCTTGCGGATCGCGATGGCTCTTTCGTTGAATTTACCCGAACGAATCATGTCCCAGCGAATAGCACCTTCGCCCAGAAGTTCCAGTTTGCGTTCATTGTAAACAGCATCCAACAATGCATCGCCAGACAGTCCGGAAATATTTTTGCTTGTATTTCCAAAAGCCCTTGTACGGATTTGGTTAACCAAAGCAATGGCACCAGCTGCATCGGTTCCTGCAACAGCTTTCGCTTCAGCAAGCAAAAGCATCACATCGGCCATTCTCAGAATAACATAGTTTATACCTGAAGAACGGAATGTTGCATTGGTGTACAAAGGTACGTCTCCTCTATTTTTGTCCCATTTGTTGATACTTGGTCCGCCGCCGCCGATACGTGTACCCACGCCGAGCGGAATCAGGTTTTCTTGTCCGGTAGCCGCATTGCTGCCAGATATTACCATACTGACATCACGACGCATGTCACCTGTTTCGTAACCATTGTAGAAGAACGAAGGAACAATACGGATGGCAGCAAAAGTATTCAAGTATGAGTTGACGGAGCTGTTGGAGCCGGGACGTGCCATACTGTACCCATACTCACTGTTTCCAATACCTGGTACGCATCCAATTTCGAAGATTGACTCCTGGCTGATTCGCCTGGAGTTAACTTCTTGCCAATGCTTTTGGAAAGGATTGTTGACTGCCCTGGTGTCTGATGTAATTAACCTTGCTGATCCGCTATGGATGTTCACAGCAGCACTCAGGTATGTTTCAGCCACTTTGACGTAATCAGGATAATCCGCACGACGCGCATATACACAAGCTGCGTCATCAGCACCTTTATTGACAAACTGTACAGTTCCATACAATCCTTTCATATCTGTACGAATGGTTTGCCAGCTTCCGGCGTGGAGTGCAATTTGGCCGATCAGCGCATTGGCAAAAGTGCGGCTGATTCGTTCGGCAGTAATTCCACCTTGCCCAACTACAAACATTTTACTTTCTACGGCTTTGATTTCGGCTATAATCTTATCCATTATCACGAAGCGCGAAGTCAACGTGTAGGAAGTCACAACCTGGTTTTCATAACCAAAAGGAACATCACCAAAATGGCGCACCAACTCCCAGGCTAAATAAGCTCTTAAAGTTCTAGCTTCTCCATAGATTTGTGTCCAGCTGGTAGCCACGCTACCAGCTGCATCGGCTTTATATTCAGCCTTAGCTTCAATTAAATCGGCAACGCGGGTGGCGCGTGCAAGCGCCACGTTTAAACTGTTGAACAGTAACATATCGGCATTTACATTGGCTGCGCTAGGTTGCAATCTTGCAATACCATTATTTACAGAAGGATACTCGCTCAGATATTCAGCATCAGATCCCAGTGGGTCCTGCCAGTTGTAGTTTCCTCCGGCTGCCGCATTTTGGCGGTATTCAGCATAAACCCACGATAGTGCTTTAAATGCCTCACCAGGACTCGACATCACAAAGTTATCGTCTGACTGGCCTGCATTTGACACATCCAAATAGTCTTTGCACCCCGTAAATGTGAACGGTAACAGTGCCAAAAATATATAGATTATTATTTTTTTCATGATTGATTTTCTTTAAAGATGATTGCCATTTTTAGGATTTAGAAAGTAACATTTAAGCCAATCACAAACTGACGGGCACGAGGATAGGTTCCCCAGTCAAGCCCGGGAGTTGGATAACGGGAGCTATTTACGTTTTGACTCGTATTGACGTCAGGGTCTAGTCCTGAGTAACCTGTCAGAGTAAATGCATTATAGATGGAACCATAGATTCGCATGTTGCTTATCATTGCTTTGCTTAGCAACTGTTTTGGCAAAGTATAGCCCAAGGACACCGTATTGAGACGAAGGTAGGAACCATCTTCGATACCGATATCGGAAACATAACCTTGTTGCAGGAAGGTTGACGGTACGGTCGCATTGGTATTGGCGGCATTCAATTGGTCGGGTGTGATAAGTTTTACGAGATTCCCGTTCTGAATTTGGTAATTCGTATAGGAGTCTTTTAACATAGCCAGTTTATTACCGTAAAGACCACCACCTTTGTTGCCGTTAAACAGCGAAGCCAATTTATTGGCATTGTAAACATCATTGCCATAGCTCCAGTTGAAATACAGGCCCAGGTCGAAGCTTTTGTAAGCAGCATTGATGTTGAAACCTCCTGTATGTTTGGGATTCGTGTTACCGATGGCGACCATATCCTTGTCGTCAATCACGCCATCCTTAACTGTATCAACAAATTTCGGCAAACCTGGATAAGCTTGCTGAGCTCCGGTAACCAAACCGGCACGATAAGAGATAAATGATTTTGCAAGATCTGCAACACCTGTTTTCAAAGTGTATGTACCTGTAGAAGAAGCGAAATCAAAGTCCTCTGGAGTATAGAATCCTTTGCCATCTCTTTGGTAACCCATTACGATACCTACGGGTTTGCCAACCAATAATTTGTAGTCAGCATTCGGAATTCCCGATTGCAGGAATTGAGTTCCATAAGCGCTTTGCATTCCATCTGCCAGTTTATCGATGTTACCTTTGTTAAAGTTGATGTTTCCACTTGCTGTTATGCTCCAATCCTTGTTCCTCAAGATCGTGCCTGTCAAAGAAATTTCCACCCCTTTGTTGCTTGTTTGCCCAATATTGGCGTAGCTGGCGGTAAATCCAGTGATGGAAGGGATGTCGGCTAGCATCAACAAGTCTTTTGTGGTATTTTGGTATACATCTATTGTGCCAGTCAAAACATGTTTAAACAGCGAGAAGTCAATACCGATGTTCCGTGTAATGGTGGTTTCCCATTTTAAATCGCGGTTGGCCAGTTGAGCAGAAGCCAGGTCATAGGAAGGCTGAAGCGTCCTATTAAGGCCATACTGCCAGCGTGTGTCGGTAGTAGCTGCCCAAAATTGTGACCACTGGTCGGCACTGATGGCATCATTTCCTACCTCACCATAAGAAACGCGAAGTTTCAAATCATCAATACTTTTAATGCTCTTCATAAAAGATTCCTGCGAAATGCGCCATGCAAGTGAAGCAGCGGGGAAGTAACCCCATCGATGTTCAGGAGAGAAGTTGGAAGAACCGTCTGCACGGAAAGTAGCAGCAAACATGTACTTATCCAGAAGAGAGTAGTTTGCTCTACCAAAGTAAGACTGGATACGGCTTGGCGTACTGACACCCGAAGCTACTACCAGGTTTGCGCCGTATTGTGAGATCATCGCGAATGCATTATCCATGGTAAAATTGGCAGGATATTTCTGTCCTGAGATGCGCATGCTGGTTCCGGCTGAGTTGGTAATTTCCTGACCAGCCAAAAAACTGAGCCGGTGAATCTCTTTCAGTTTTAATTCATAAGCCAGAGTGTTCACCCATCGTAAAGAATTTGCTTCATTCTTTCTAAAATCAGCATCGCCGGAAAATTGGAGTGTTCCATCACTATTCTTGTAGTTTACCTCGTTACTGCTCGCAGGTGTAGGACCTCTCCAAATTTTATTTTGCGTATAATTGCGTGACAGGGTCAATTCAGTATGATAGTTTAAACCTTTGAGGATATTCCAGTTCAAACCTGCCGTACTGCGAATCGTCTGCGTTGATAACAGGTTTTGACGGTCTTTGATCACATTTACCGGATTGTACATATCATCCATAACAGACTGCTCTTCGCCCATGGATGCATCACCCAGAAATGCAAGGTCGCCTTTAATGCTGCTTTTAGCTATCGGACGAAAACGGTAGGATCCGGAGAGGGATGAACCGAAACCACTCGTTGTGCTTTCATTGCCCATTGCACTTTTATCTGTGTACTGCAAGTCCAGGTTGAAATTAAGGTTATTACCTATTTTTTGATCCAACTTGAGCGATGCCACTGTTCTTTTGGAAAAGGAGTTCAATTTCATACCATCCTCATTGAGGTAGCCCAATCCCAAAATAACTTTTGTTTTGTCAGTCCCACCCGAAATGGTCAGGTCGTGGTTCTGAGAGAAAGAACTAAAATATACATCCTTTTGAATATTGTATTGATCCACATTTTTATATGCATCAAGGCCTGCCGTATTACTTCCGGTGTAGCCACCTATTCCGAACAACTTTTGGAATGGGGTGGTGTAGGTTGATCCAAAATAGGTATCAAGTAGCCCCCATTTGAAGGATAGATAATCATATGGGTTTAAGGTGGCTAGATATCCGGTTGGGTTGTTGAATTTTCCATAACCGCTGTAACTCACCGTAACATCGCCGGATTTTCCCCTTTTGGTTGTAACGAGGATAACCCCATTGGCACCGCGCGCACCAAAAATCGCCGTGGAGGAGGCATCCTTTAGAACGTCTATGCTTTCAACCATCTCGGATGGAACATCACTGATGTTGCCCGGGACACCGTCAATCAAAATAAGCGGGTCGTTGCTTTGAGAGATGGAACCTCCACCGCGCACGCGAATCGAAATAGTCGCATCCGGTCTTCCGTCCTGAGAGCTTACATTCACCCCGGGAAGACGTCCCTGGAGAGCTTGTGCCACGTTGGACACAGGAATCGCAGCAATTTGCTTACCTGTAACTGAGGCAACCGAACCAGTTACATCACGTTTTTTAACGGTACCGTAACCAATGGCCACAACCTCTTCAATTTGCAGCGTGCTGCTGGTCATTTGTACATTAATTACTGTCTGTCCGTTAATTTGTACCTCTTTGGTATCGTAACCAATAAAAGAGAACTGGATTACATCCTTTTGGACGTTAGCCGGAACAATCGTATAGTTACCTTCGTTGTTGGTAATTACACCATTGGTTGTTCCTTTTATAACAACATTTGCACCCGGGATGGGCGAGTTTGTCTCATCAACAACTTTACCGGTTACTTTTTGGGCGAAAAGCTGAGCGCCCGCAAAGATGACCATCAGTGCTAACAGACAAACCTTCTTCAGAAAACCTTGCTTCATTTTCATCATATATAATTATTATGTTAGAGTATCACATTTATTTATTATTCATGTGTTTATAATTTGTTTTTAAATGTCACATGGAATACCCACTTAATCATTTTCGGATGGTTCGAAAATTGTCTTATGGGTATTTCATTTCAATTGAAGCCATTATAAATGGCCCCACTCCTTTCGGATCATTGTCGCGAACAGGTTCGCTGATATAATATTCATAAGTTCCGCTGCGGTAAGGAGTTCCCCCCAATCCGGCTACCGAACAACATTTTGTCAAACTAATTGTACCATCATTGTTCTCACGAATCAGGTTTTTAACGATTCCGGAGTATCCCTTCCTGGCAGTTTCCTTGTATTCCTTGCTGATGTAACCCATGCGCACCGCCTTCAACAGGGCATATACGAACATGGAAGATCCGGATGCTTCGAAATAATTACCCTGACGGTTACCCTGGTCCAATACCTGATACCATAAACCCGTAGCCGGATCCTGGTGCTTCTTTATACCGGCAGCTACCTGATTCAGGATCTCAATCAACTTCGGCCTTCCGGCATGATTTTGAGGGAGAAAATCAAGAACATCCACCAGCGCCATGGCATACCAACCTTGCGCCCTGCTCCAGAAATTGGGTGAACAACCGGTTATTGGATCAGCCCACTTTTGAACTTTACTTTCGTCCCAGCCGTGATAGTTTAGTCCGGTGGCGGCATTGTACGTATGCTTGTGAACGACTGCAAACTGGTTAACGATATCGTCAAAGGCTGCAGATTCATTGTTTTCGGCGGCATACTGGGCATAAAATGGAGCACCCATGTATAAACCATCAAGCCACATCTGGTGAGGATATCTTAGCTTATGCCAGAATCCTCCCTCCGAGGTGCGTGGCTGAACATTTAGCTGATCCCTTAAGAATTTGATGGCCTTCAGTAACCGCTGATCCTTGCTGGTCTCATAAATTTTAAAAAGGAATTTACCTGAGTTCACTGCATCAATGTTATGTTCGTCGGGTTTATATCCCATGATCGAACCTTCAGGATCTATAAAATGAAGTGCATACCTTTCGGCATAATTATAGTAATCCTGATTTTTGGTTACTTGCCACAACTGAACCATTGACAGCGCAATAAGTCCCTGCGTATAGTTCCAGACCGGTTTGGGGTTAAAGTCGACGGTCCAGGGATCCGGAAATTGTTTAATCTCAGAATCCGCCATTCTGATGGCTATTTTTAGCCCATCCATCTTAGTCACCCGAGCAGACAGACTTCCGATGGAAAGCACTGCCAGCAACATGAGGAAGAAAATACAACTTTTCTTCATTTGAATTAAATGTGTTTGTTAGTTCATAATGCCAATACCACCTATAAGCTGGAAAAAACCAGAAAAGATAGAATCACAGCTATGGCGATTGTCATTCCGACAATAATCATATTTGTTCTTTTAAGTCTCCGGTGAGTTTCCTTCATTAATTTTCATTGGTGTTTGGTGAGATAAAATTAGGCGTTCACCTCTCATGAGGGTCCGGAAATCATATCAAAAAGGAGGGTCAGGCGTATCGGAAGAGGGCTGTGCTTCCCAAAAATCGGGCAATAATAAACACAAGAAAATACTAAGTATTTCCTATATTATTAATCTACAATATTTTAAGTGATTTTATAATAGAATCAGATTTTCATACGCCTGGGGCGCGAATGAAACATTATTCCTGACCTATGGAGTGCTTTTCGATGTATTCTGATGCGCTCATGTTAAACTCTTGCTTGAAGCTTTTGCGGAAATGAGAGAGGTCTTTAAATCCGACGGCATAGGCCACTTCAGAAATATTCATCTTTTTCTGGATCAGCAATTGAGCCGCTCTTTTCAATCTGATATCGCGAACGAATTCCTTGACGGTCATCTCTGTCATCGCATGAAGCTTGCGGTAAAGCTGCATGCGGCTCGCACCAATTTCAGTGGCAAATCGATCGATGTCCAGATCCGGATCTGAAATATTGTTTTCAACGACTTGAATTGCCTTTTGAAGGAAGCGTTCGTCGGGAGAGCTCAGAACAACATTTCGTGGCTGAAGGAACATTTCTCCCGAGTATTTTTGTTTTAGCGACTGCCTCACCGACAAGATATTCTCAACTTTGGTCTGAAGGATAACCAGATCAAAGGGCTTGGTAATATAGTCATCAGCCCCCAGGCTCAACCCTTCGATCTCATGTTCCCGGGAGCCGAGTGCGGTAAGAAGCATAACCGGAATATGAGAAGTCCGTTCGTCTTTGCGAATCCTGCGGCAAAATTCAAATCCGTCCATATCCGGCATCAACACATCGCTGATAATGATGTTGGGAATGGTTCTAAGCGCAATGTTCCAACCTTCCATTCCATCTTTGGCCTCCAGAATTTGGTAGGTGGATGAAAAATGTGACTTGATAAAATAGCGCACATCAGCATTGTCATCCACCAGGAGCATGATCTTCTGACCGGCGATGGTCTGTTCATTTAAGCGGTCATCCACAACATTGGTTTGCAAAGATTCGGCATCGGTTTCCGCGACTGCCGGATGAGCTGATGTGACCGCTAATCTCGGATCATCGTAAGGCAGATGGACTGTAAATTTGGAGCTCTTCCCCGGTTTGCTGGTAACAAAAATTTTTCCGTTGTGCAACTTGACCAGCTCCTTGGTAAGTGCCAATCCAATTCCTGTACCTGTCTGCGACGAAAATTGGTCGACCTGAAAGAACGTATTAAAAATCTTTTCAAGATTAGACTCTGCAATGCCGATTCCGGTGTCTTTGACGGTAATCTCCACCATGCGCTTTTCAGTCGTTTCATTGCCTGCCTCCTGCTCTTCTGTATCAAAAACCAAAGAGATGTTGACAGTGATTTTTCCTCCTTTACCAGTGAATTTGAATGCGTTCGACAAAAGATTGTTCATGATCTTAGCCACCTTGTCTTCATCGAAATTGGTAATAATCTCCTTCTTCAGGGAATTAAACTTGAGTTCTATCTCCTTCTCTTCAGAAAATTTTCCGAATGATTCAACGATTTCCGCAACAAATGAAACCAGATCTCCCTGTTTGAGGTTAAGCTTCAGGTTGCCACTCTCCATTTTTCTAAAATCCAGTAACTGATTAATCAGCTGATGCAACTGGTTTGCATTTCTTTGCATGACCTCCAGATGTCCTTTTACTTCTCCTTCAGGAATTGTGTTGTTTCTCAGTTTTTCGAGCGGACCCAAAATCAGCGTCAGTGGTGTACGGATTTCGTGCGATATATTGGTATAGAACCGCAATTTCATCATGTCGAGTTCATGCAACTCTTTTGCCTTGATTTTCTCAAAGACCAGAGTATGTTTGAGCTTTTCACGATTTTGTAAAAAAGAAATCAGCCAAAACAGCATGCCAAAAATCGTCAGTAGCATCAGGATACGAAACCACCAGGCTTGCCAAACCGGCGGAAGAACTTCAATCTTCAGAACCGGGCCAATGTTGCTTTCGAGCCTGTCGATCGAAACAGTTTTAACACGAAAGGTATAATTGCCCGGATTAAGGTTCGTATAGGTTGCCAGCCTTTTATCAGAAGGCTCATTCCATTTTTTATCGAATCCTTCGAGATAATAGGAATATTGCACCCCCATGATGTTTGCGAAATCAAATGAAGCAAACTCCAGCTCGACAGAATTCTGGCTATACTTTAGTGTGATATTGTCTGTTTCGGAGATGCTTCTGGCCAGTACGCCTTTCCCATCGTGGGTGATCTGAACACTTTTGTTCAAAATCTTCAAATCAGTCAAAACGATTGGAGCAAAATAATCGCTTGATTTAATCTTTGACGGATCAAAAATATTGAAACCGGATATTCCGCCAAAAATCAACTCTCCGCCTGGAAGCCTGCATGCAGCACCATAGGTAAACTGATCATTCTGAAATCCTGATTTCGTTGAAAAATTATGAAATCGCTCTTTTTCGGGATCAAACTTTGACAGTCCGTTGGTGGTACTGATCCATAAAAAATGCTCATCATCCTCCAGAATAGTTAACGCCTGGTTATTTGCCAGTCCATTTTTTTCGCCATAGAATTTGATCACACCTTTTTCTTTTGAGTAGAGCGCAATTCCATGACTTAGCGTTGCTATCCAAAAACGGTGTCTGGAATCTTCCATCATGTATCTTGTAGTCTCAGCTAACTTGACAATCTTTTGATTTTTAGGATTATAGACGATCATTTCAGTAGCTCCGATCCAAAGGCAATGGTCACTGTCTTCGGCCAGCCAATTAACCTGCTGACCATCCACCAGGTTTTTGTAATGGACAAAATCACCCGTTAGGGGATTGTATCTGTCAAGGCCTCTGGAAGTTCCAACCCAGAGATTGTTATTAGAATCGTGTAATAAGGCCCATATTCTATTGTCGGATAAACTATTGGGATTGGATGGGTCGTTTTTGAAATGTTTAAATACACCGGTTTTTGTATTGTAGAGGTCAAGTCCGCCGAGGTAAGAACCTATCCAGATATTGCCATTTCCATCATCAATGATGGCCTTAATGCAGTTGCTTGAGAGTGAGTTTGGATTGCTCTTATCTGGCATGAGATAGCTGAATCGTCCGGTTTTCCTATCAAGAATATTGACGCCACCGTTCTCAGTTCCGATCCAAATTTTACCTTCCGGATCTAACCAGAAGGCGTAGATTTCACTGTTGTTCAGGTAACGGTTATCGCCTGCCATTGATTTGTAGCCCAAAATATTGATCCTCTCCTCTATCAGAAGATTCAGGCCTTGTCGTGTACCAATCCAAATATTACCCTTTGCATCTCTTGACAGGCAAAGGATAGAATTGTTCACGAGACTCTTTGGCTCACGGTCATCATGGTAATATTTGCCAATTACTCCGGTGGCCACATCGTAATGGTAAAGTCCTCCGCGTGTGCCAATCCAGAATTTCCCGGTTGGGTCCTTTGAAATTACCCTGACTGTTTTGCTTCTATCGTTTTCGGGATCAATAGGGACCTCCGTAGATTGAAGGGTTGCGCCATTAACGGCAAACATACCGCTGGCATAGGTCCCTATCCAGGTGCTGCCTTCCTGATCGGTCAAAATTTCCCAAATCTCATCAGTACCGGGAATATTTTTGAGCTTAACGTTTTCAGCCAGATTGCTTTCGGGATGGTAAATGAACAATCCGCTGTTGGTACCAAGCCAAATTCTTCCTAACTGATCCTGACGAATAACCCTGAAATATTCCGAAAAAACCGGAAAGTTGAGCGGCTTAATCGTCGATAGCTTGTTGTCCTTGTCGATCCGGAAAAGATTTGTTTCAGTACCGACCCAAAGATTTCCAAGCCGATCTTCCATGATAGAAGTTATTGAAACATCTTTGAGCTGTGCGGAATCCCCTTTATAGAAAATATGCTGAAAACACTCCTTTTCCCTGTTGAATTTGTTTAAGCCTCCATTTTCTGTCCCAATAAACAATTGTCCCTTGCTATCCTCATAGATAACCCTAACCAGGTTTCCTTTCAGACTTGTTGAATCATCGGGGTCATTTTTAAAAACAGTGAATCGATATCCATCAAACCGGCATACCCCTTGTGAAGTGCCAATCCACATCCATCCTTTCCTATCTTGTAAAACACAATGGATCTGATTATTGGAAAGTCCGTGCTGCTGCGAATACAGGTCAAAGCTCAAGTTGTTCACCACGCCGATGGCGAATGATTGAACAATGGTTAAAAGAAAAAATGCCTGAATTGACAAAATAAAGCCATAAAGAAAATGCCTCCTTCGATACAATCGGGGAACACATTCTTTATCAATAAAAGAACCAAACATCACTCTGATTTTTTTGATGCGGTGCAAAGTTTATCTATTTCGCCTTGCGCGAATTTTTAAGGATGTAATCAGTATAATTCTCTGCGGCTTTCAGGTTCTCAAAATCATCAGGCAACATTTTGTGATCAATGTATTCATTGTATATCCATGGATCGCCAAGGGCAATAACCAAACCTTTCCCAACTTTGCTTTCCGTCATGAAAATATTCCCGTTTTCAGTCAGAATTGGCTTTGCCGGACTTTTCAAAGTAAAGGATGAAATCTCTTTCATGTAGATTTTTGAAACCCCTTTGAATATCGGATGGTCAGGCAGGGAGGTGAATGCACCCATGTCCCATTTCCTGAGGAGCACCGGATGAAGGCTGACGTGGTTGAAATGGATCCCGAACTCGCCAGCCAATTGATTGAGATGGGTAAATTCACAATTGGGAGCATCATTGGCCATCAATACCAGAACACCACCCTTTTCGACCCATTTTTTAATGGCTTGGATATCATCCGGAAGGAGGTAATTGGGCGATTTCGATTCTGTTGTTGTATCCGGATCGACAATGAGGTAAACATCCAGATCTTCTAAATTCTTCGAAGTAGCAGCAGCTTCAAGGGTTTTGAGTGTAGCACCTCTCTTTGTAAACAAGTCTCCCCACTGAGAATAGCCGCTATTCTCCAAGTCTGTCCATAGATAATGGAAGGGTTGGCCTTTGCCATTAGTTTCCCGGTTATACCAGTTATCAAGCCCAACCACCTGAGCATTGGAAGTAAAAGGAGCAATAAACAGGATCAGAAATATCGCAGTTCCAATGTTTCTAAAACAAAATAGTTGTTTGCTGAAGTTCTTCATAAGAGATATTTAATAAAATTTGAGAATGTGTCATAATTGAAATAACCGCAGACAAATTTAGTCGATTATACAATACCTTTTGTGCCTCTTTTCAACCGACTGATGAATTCTGACGGAGTTACACCAAGCTGCTTTTTGAAACACATTGAATAATAGGAGTGCGAATTAAACCCGACTTTGAAGCAGATCTCATCTATGTTGGTCTCACCGTTTTCAATGAATTTGATCGACTTGTTAATTCGAACAAATTTAATAAACTCCGTGGCAGATTGGTCTGTGAGGGCTCTTAATTTCCGATGAAGGGAGCTTCTGCTCAAATTAAGTTCAGATGCAAGGATATCAACAGAAAAATTAGCGTCTACAAAATGATTTTCGATAATGGCTGTGGCCGTATCAAGCAATTCCCTGTCAGGTTGAAATTTCTGCATTTCATCATGCCATTCGCCATGGGCCTTGGTGAAATTTTCTCGCAATTTGGCTCTTGAATCAAGCAGGTTTCTGATTCTCATCAAAAGTATGCGGTCGTCAAAAGGTTTGACCACATAATCATCTGCACCTGTTTCAAAACCCTTTAGCTGACTCTCAACCGAAGAAAGTGCTGTCAGGATAAGTATCGGAATGTGGCTCGTATTAAGATCCGCTTTTAGAATATTACAAAATTCATTTCCATTCATTCCTGGCATCAGAACATCTGTCAAAACCAAATCCGGACTAAATTCCTTCACAATTTTAAGACCTTCTATTCCGTCATCAGCAGTGGTCACAGAATATAAATCCGACAAAATTTTTGTCAGAAATTTCTGCATTTCCTTGTTATCTTCTACCACAAGGATTTTAGTATCCTTTTCGACTTTTTTTCCGGCAGGACGATGAGGAGAATGGCTTTTTTGCTCATCAAACACAATGGTATGCAAAATGGGTTCATCAATTCCCTTTTCAATTTCTGCCTCAGTTACCGGAAGTCTCACAAAAAATGTTGCCCCCATCCCTTCTCCGGTAAATACTTCAATTTGGCCACGGTGCATAAGAATAAATTCGCTGCAAAGATGGAGCCCGATACCAGTGCCGGCAATTTGACCGGGTGACTGATAAAAACGTTCAAAAATATGAGGCAAATCGGAGGCATCAATTCCTTCGCCTTCGTTCTTAACAATAACCGTCACATACTTTCCCTGTATGCTATCCCCAATGGCAAAATGATAGGGTTCGGGAAGTGTACTCGCTTGCCATTCGGGATTCTTTATGGCAAGTGTTATCGTTCCTTCCGGCACCTGATATTTCATGGCATTGGAAAGTAAATTAAAAATCAGCTTATCAATTTTATCCGGTTCGATGGTTATTAAGAGGGACGAGAAATCCGATTCAAAAACAAAACTTATCCTGCGGTCATTGTCCTGAAGGGAAAAACACTGAAACACCTCTTGCGACAGTGCCACAATATCAAAAGGCTGGGGATGAAAATCAACCTTCCCAAGTTCGATTTTTCGAATATCAAGAATTTGGTTCACCAATCTCAGAAGCCTGTTGGCATTGTTCTCAATCATGGAAACATTCTCAACCAGCTCTTCCTGTCCGGCAATTTTTCTCTTAAGGATTGAAAGCGGTGACAAGATTAAAGTCAGCGGTGTTCTGAATTCGTGGGAAATATTTGTAAAAAAATGAAGCTTAAGCTGATGCAGTTTCTCCTCATTGTCACGTTCAATCCTCTCCTGCAAAATGGAATTTTTAAGTTTATTCCTTATCCTCAATTCATGTTGCAATACATAAAAAATCACCATCAAGAAAACTATGTAGAAGACAAAGGCATACCAGGAACTCCAGAAAGGACTTCGGATGACAATTTGCAGTCTGGTGGGCTCATTGTTCCATTTTCCATCGTTGTTGGCTGCGATCACTTCAAATACATAAGAACCCGGTGGAATCTTGGTGAAAGTGGCTTTGTTGTCCTTCTGAATCTCAATCCAGTCGGGGCTGTAGCCGGTTAGCCTGTATTTGAAACGGTTCTTCTGCGGCAAGAGAAAATTGTTGGCAACAAATTCAAATTTTAGAGAATTTTGATTGTAATTCAACTCCAGACGATCAAGTGTCAACAAAGAATTCTTGACCAATTCAGGATCACTAAGGTGACTAACAACCTGATTATTTATTTCCAAACCTGTAATATATGCTTTGGGAAGAACCGGATTTTCTTTGATCATTTTTGGGTCGAAACGTGTAAAGCCATTGGATCCACCGAAGAAAAGCTCACCATTTTTGGCTTTGAAAGCAGAATTTGGATTGAACTGATTGCCCTGAAGACCGTCGGAATAATCAAAATTTCTGAATCTTTTGGAGACAGGTGAATAGGCTGAAATTCCATTTTCGGTACTCATCCATATCACTCCGGCATCATCTTCCAATATTCCATATACATCATTTCCGGGAAGTCCGTCGTTTTTTGAAAGTTGTGAGAAGGTTTCTGTTTTGGGATCATAAATATTTACTCCACCACCTGCAGTGCCTATCCAGATGTTCTTCTTTGAATCCTCCATCAGGAAATGGATGTTATTGCTGCTGATACGGTTTTTCTGATTCTGATTGTAAAAATACCTTGTGAATTTCTCTGAATCCTTGCTTTTCCTGTTGAGGCCATTCATAGTGCCTGCCCAAAGATTTCCGTTTGAGTCGACCAGTAGCGATTTGACACTTGTTGACGAGAGCGATTCCGGATCAGAATTTTTGGGTACATAATTTTTGACCTGGCGATTCTTAAAACTATAATAAAATGCCCCTCTGAAGGAGGAGCCAAACCAGATTCCATCATTTGTGGCTGCTATGTCAAAGATTTGATCCATTGAATCATCTATGAGATCAAAATGCTCGAATTCGCGAGATCCCAATCTTTGATAGAAAATCCCTGAACCATAGGTCCCAATCCAAAGCGTCCCGTCCCGGTCGGTAAACATCGACTTGACACTAAAAACAAGTCCCTTCGGCCCCTTGATCCGGGTAAGAGAGAATTTATGGCTATCCTTGTCCTGGTAATTCAAATGCCCTTCTTCTGTGGCAGCAATGATGCGTCCGTCGGAGGTTTCTTCGAAATCGCTGACAACATTGTCGCTCAAGGAATTATCAATAGATTCACGTTTGAAATGTTCAAAGCTGTTGGACCATTCATTGATGTAACTCAAACCACCGGACCAGGTACAAATCCAAATTCCGTTGCCGGAATCCCTGTAAATTTGAAAGATGCTACTATTTTGAAGTCCGGGAAATTTTTCCTTTTCGATTACTTCGGTCCCTCCGGGTTTTACCCGAACCAATCCTTTGAAAGTACCGATCCAAATTTCATCCTTGTTCCTAAAGATCGTCCTCACATTCAAACTGGGCAAACGGTTCGTGCTTTGCATGTTGTCGCCGTAATGCTCAATCAAAACCCCCTTATCCGATAGCCGATCTGCTCCTCCCCACAAATAACCCACCCAGATTTGATCCCTGTCCGGCAAAATAGCAAATACATTTTCGCTCCTTTCGCGGGCGAAAAAAGATATTTTCTGATAAGGAGGATCACAAAAATATACGCCACCATTCATCCCGCCTAACCAGATTCTGTCAGAACCATCGACTTTTAAGGCCATGCGGATCAAATCTTTTGACTGAGATTCTGGTAAGGGCAAATAGGTAGCCAAATTTTTCTTCAGATCGATCCTGGCAAATCCATTGTTATCCACCATCCAGTAACTACTGTCTGCTGTCTGTACGATCTGCAATACATTGATTCCTTTGGACTTTCCTGAAGCGTCATGAAACTGGAATCTCTTGAAACACTCTTTTTGATAATCGAAAACGCAAACACCATTGCCTGTGGAGATCCACAGATCACGTTTCATGTCAAGATAAAGAGACCGGACAAGATTCCCGGTCAGAGAAGTTTTATCTGCCGGCGAATTGATGAATTTTTCAGTTCGTATTGAATTGTAACGGTATACGCCATTGTTTGATCCAAACCAAATAAACCCAAATTTATCTTCGCTGATAGAACTGATTGCCTCATAGGTAAAACCTCCTTCCGGAGAAATCTTTGCGATCTTAAAGTCCTCAGCCGACACATCAATTGGGAGATTGATGAGTGAAAGCCACAAAAAAACTATGTGGAAATTTTTTATTAAGAGGGAATTAAGACTCGCCAAAGCGGGAAAAGAACCAAAATCTTTTACATGAAGGAAACCACGTTTACCAGGAAACGAAATTCTCCTCATAGGATTGGAACATATTTTCCGTAAGTGGAAAAAATCAGTCATTTTGCAGCAATTTTCAAAAGGCAAAGTTAATCATTCGGTTAATTCTATATGACATAAAATTACAAATTTTAACAGATGTGTCAAAAGTGAGACATCTGTTATACCGTGGCACATATTTGACAAAAACTGAAACATGATTTGTCGTTATCCGGCATTTGGCTTCATAATTTTGATGTTGGAAGGTTAGAAACTTACCAAAACTAAAACTGCACCAACAAAAAATGAAGAACTATTGGAAAATGGTTTGCATGCCTGCAATCCTGTCGTTGCTTTTCTCTGCCTGTATTTCGGGAAGCACCGACCAAAATATTTCCAGTGATCTTATCAGAAGTCAGCTCAGACTTTTGGCAGCAAATTTCAAAGAGGCTAATTCCACCATCAAAAAAGACCAGACAGATTATGTGACTGTCAGGAGCTTAAAAAATGATAAATCCCTTCAGGTCATTCCATCCAAAGACTGGTGCAGTGGTTTTTACGCAGGATCTTTGTGGCTTGGTTATCAGGTAACCGGAGACCGTGAGCTGCGGACTCTGGCCAAGGAATTCACTTCTCCTCTGGAACAGGAAAAATTCAATGGAAAGACTCATGACATGGGGTTTAAAATGATGTGTAGTTTCGGACAGGAGTATAAGATCAGCAAAGATTCGGCGAGCAGGGAAATCCTGATTCAATCGGCCAAAACGCTTTCCAAGCGGTTCAATGAAAAAGTTGGTGCGATAAGATCGTGGGATCACAACCAGGACAAGTGGGCTTTCCCTGTGATCATTGACAACATGATGAATCTGGAGTTACTCTTCTGGGCTTCAAAACAAACAGGAGATCCTCAATACTACAATATAGCTGTCAAACATGCTGAAACCACCCTTGCCAACCATTTTCGTGCAGACAACAGCTCCTACCATGTTGTAGACTACGACACCATCACAGGAAATGTATTGCAAAAAACTACGCATCAAGGTTATTCCGATGACTCCGCCTGGGCCAGAGGTCAGGCATGGGGCTTGTATGGCTATACCATGTGTTACCGTGAAACTGGAGTTGTCAGTTTTCTTTATCAGGCAGAAAAAATAGCAGCATTCATCCTCAACAATCCAAATCTCCCGGCCGACAAAATACCCTATTGGGATTTTGATGCTCCAAAAACGTCACAAACTCCAAGGGATGTTTCAGCGGCGGCTGTCATGGCTTCCGCATTGTTCGAATTAGCGCAGTTTGTGCCGTCCAGGAAGGATTATTATTCCAAAATGGCCAACACTATCCTATTCAGTCTGGAGAAAGATTATTTATCAAAAAAAGGAGCAAACAAAGGATTCCTGTTAGGTCATTCTACAGGATCGTTTCCACATAATTCAGAAGTAGATGTACCGATCATTTATGCTGATTACT
>CAIRSO010000532.1 GCA_903881215.1 uncultured Bacteroidia bacterium | reverse complement strand
TTTTCTGTATATCTATCTTTTTCTGTACAATCTTGTGTTTTGTAATCGTGCCATTAAACAGTGGGATCGACAGTTGAGCGCCAACATAACCGATTGGATGAAAATTGAAAAAGCTATTAGCGCCGGTATTGCCATAGCCGGTTGTACCATAGACTCCGTAAGCACCCAGCGAAGGCAATTTTGAATTGCGAAGCCCTTTTAGTTCAGCGTAATTAAATTGTAATTTTTTATCAATCAACTTCATATCTGAAGTCGTTTGGATTTGAGGATCCAACTGGATTCTGGCATTTTCATTGTTTGAAACCTGGATGGTATCAGGAATTGGTTTGCCCATCAGAAATTTGAGGGCATTCAGTACTTGTTGCTGCTGCGAAAAAACGGTATTTCTTTGATTGGTTACCTGATCCAGTTGTAATTTCAGTCTGTCCACATCAGTTCCCTTTGCAATTTGCTGTTGATGCAGTAAAGTTGTTGTTTGCACCAGTTTGTTGGTATTTATCATGTTGCTATCCAGAAATGCCAGTTGATAAAGCAGAATTTGTGCATTGTAATAGGCATTTGAAACTTCAAGCACAACGTCTTCGTCTGATTTAATTTTCTGAATATCAGAAAGTTCACTGGCAACACGGGCAGTCTTTACCGCACCTATAGCCGTTGGATTGTAAATTGGAACTGAGAGTTGAAGATTGGCATTCAGGCTTTGAGGCACACCAAATTGCACTTCCTTATAAGTTCCTGCAGGTCCCCCAAAAGCGTCAGCAGGCATTAACTGATAAGGCAAATCAGTATAATAACGATAGTCAGTTATCCCATTTAGTTTTGGAAACAGATTGCCTTTGGTTTCCTTGTTTTTCTCATTTGCCAGAAAAACATCTTGTTGCGCTAATCTGATGGTTCGGTTATATTGCAGTGCGGTGTCGATACATTGCTCCAACGTAAATGTTTGAGCTTGAACGACAACATTCGCTGTCAGAATAATCCCAATTAAAAAGACTTTTTGCAAACTTATCTTAGTTTGCGGCAAACTGTGTGTTACCAATTTCAAGATTGTGTTCTTCATTACTTTCTTCATCATCTTATTCATTTATACCCTTTTGTATTTCTAAATCCATGACCATCTTATGACTTAACCATTGATCGTTCATCAGCACGCGAAAGCTCAAAAGGATTTTGTTAACCAAAGCACTGATTTTTGTGCCTGTGTTAAATGTCCCTTTTTTGCTTTCCCTGGTTAACAAGCTGTAACAGGCAAAAATCGGCAGTTGATCGTATTCTTGCTAAAATGTTCTGTATGCCAGTATCCTGCCTGTTTAAGAATCTCCCCTGCTGAAGCAACTAATATTTTATTCCTCTGTTTCATAATTAAAAAATGTGAGTTAATATTCACTAACATATTTGAACAAATTTTTTAGATCACTGTATACTATTTTTTTTATAGAGAACTAAATAAGCGTTGAAAGGGAAAGGTCACTATTTTGCTGAATCCTATCGTACAAATTCTCTTTGAGTCGGACTTTTCCTCTGAATTAAAGTAAATCAAATATGAAGTGAAGTACTTTTTCATTCTTCTCTGCTTTTTATAAGTGTTAGTATCGATTGCACCATATTGCCGCCATTCCTAACTATATCAAATTCGAAATTTGCAATCCGCCACTTGAACATTTGCAGTTTAAAAGTACCCATGACGATATGCATCATTTCATCGGAAGTAATAGCATTTGTAAAAACGCGCTTTTGCTGTCCTTCCATGATGATGGGAATCAGATGTTTCATCTTCTCATTCATCAGTCGAAGGAATGTTTCATTGGTTCGTTGGCTCTCCTCCATCAGTCCATCAGAGAAAACGGCAACGACAAAATGCGGATTTTGACTAAAAAACCGAAATTGCTCCTGAAATAATGCTACGAAATTTTTTATTGGATCCGGATCTTTGGCTAAAGCAGATAATCTTTGATTAGTGCTATAAGCCAAATAATTATGCATGGCCAGAATAATTTCCTCCTTGCTATTGAAATGTCGGTAAATCGCACTTTCCGAGAACTTCATCTCTTTCGCCAGATTCTTGATAGTTAACCCACTAACACCTGATGTTGTGAGTATTTTACCGGCTGCTTCTATAATTTCTAACTGGCGTGGTGTAATATCCATCATAATCAAAAAAAAAAAACCTATAAAGTAATTGAATTTTCGCTCACAAATTAAAGTAATATATTTATCATTTCCAAGAAATAAATAAAAATTATTTCAAATGACTGAGCTTTAATCCGGATCGGCACGGAATCAAAGACCCTTTATTCTCATTTTGATATGTTTTCTATGAAGTTTGAGATATGCACGAATTAATTCAAACAAGTAGTATTACCATGATAACCCAATTATTAAACGGGGATGAAAAAGTTTGAGCTTGATCTGCTATAGTGTTAAGATAGAAAGTTCTATTTTTGGCAATAATTTCCGAAAAAAATGTTACTCATTTAATTTCAAATCATTGGAAGAATATTTTAAGAAATACCGAGAAGCTATTGTTGGCATTGATCAGACTTTCCATTCACCTTATGGAGAAAAAAGGATTGTTTATGCCGACTGGATTGCCAGCGGAAGACTGTATCGACCTATAGAGGAGAAAATTACCAACCAGTTTGGCCCTTTTGTTGGAAATACCCATACCGAAGCCAGTGAGACGGGGACCTTTATGACAAAGGCCTACCATCTGGCACAAAAAAAAATAAAGGAGCATGTCCATGCAGGACCAAATGATGTGATTATTACTGCCGGATCCGGCATGACTACTGTCATTAACAAGTTTCAGAGGATTCTTGGATTCAGGGCGATGCATAAGATCGACAAGTTGGTTATTCTGCAAAAAGAAGATCGTCCTGTTGTTTTTATTACCCATATGGAGCATCATTCAAACCACACCTCATGGCTTGAAACTATTGCAGATGTGATTCAGCTTCCCCCCGATAAAGATCTATTGGTAGACCCTGAGCAATTAAAAAAAGAATTAGCAAAATATCCTGACCGGAAGATGAAAATTGGCTCCTTTACGGCCTGTTCGAATGTTACCGGTATTAAGACTCCATATCATGAAATGGCAAAGATTATGCATGAAAACGGAGGTTTGTGCTTTGTTGATTTCGCTGCCTCAGCACCTTATGTGAACATCGATATGCACCCTGAAGATCCTATGCAAGCTCTGGATGCAATATTCTTTTCCCCACACAAATTTCTTGGAGGACCAGGAAGCTCCGGAGTTCTAGTTTTTAATTCATCAATTTACAATAGTTCAGTTCCCGATAATCCGGGGGGTGGAACGGTCGACTGGACCAATGCCTGGGGGGAATTCAAATATGTTGATGATATTGAAGCACGCGAGGATGGAGGAACTCCCGGCTTTTTACAAACCATTCGGACTGCACTCTGCCTGGAACTGAAAAACAAAATGGGTTCAGAAAACATAGAAAAGCGTGAGAAAGAGCTGGTGAAAATTGCTTTTGAGGAACTTGTAAAAATTGAGGATCTCTATATTTTGGCTGACAATGTTACTGACAGATTGGGAATCATCTCTTTCTATATTGACAATTTGCATTTTAATCTTGCAGTAAAATTACTCAATGACAAATTTGGAATTCAGGTCCGTGGAGGCTGCGCTTGTGCTGGAACCTATGGGCACTTTCTATTGGATGTAAGCCACGATCAGTCAAATCAAATTACTCAACAGATTAATTTTGGTGACCTTTCTCAAAAACCAGGCTGGATAAGGCTTTCTCTTCACCCAACGATGACCAATGATGAACTCTATTTGATAACTGATGCGATCAGACAGATTCAAATAAACCACAAGGTTTGGGGAAAAGATTATTCCTATGATAACAAAACCAACGAGTTTAGACATTTGAATGAGCCCATGGATAAAACAGAACTAATAAATAGTTGGTTCAATTTGTAATATGAAAATATTTTAGTGATATCAATGCGATTTAGGTGATATTATAGCGATTTATATATTTAAGTTGTTTATCTTTGTCTTTTAAATTCAAAGATAAAATATGGAAAACAGCTGCAGCACCAATCCAAAGCCAAAAACAATTAGAGAGTTCTTTACTTCCTGGTATTTTTGGAAACCATTTATTGCCATATCAATTGGCGGATTAGCAGGATTTCTATATTATTTCTATATTGGCTGTTCATCCGGGACATGTGCCATTACCAGTAACCCATACAAAAGTACCCTGATGGGTGCATTTATAGGTTGGTTTTCGGTTAGCAGCCCATGTAGCAGCGGAAAATGTTAAATTTCATCAGAACAATTGCAAAATATTCAAATATGAAAAAAACCATTCTTACGTTATCAGTTGCCCTGATCATTTTATTGAGCAACTGCCATGCAGGAAATCCTGTCAAAACAAGTGCAACCGGCGGTACTGATTTGGTAATTCCCTTGACAAATGTTGTTTTTAAACAGAAAGTCTTCAATTATGAAGTCAATAAAAATTGGAAATTCGAAGGTAACCTACCGGTGATTATCGACTTTTATGCAACATGGTGTAGTCCTTGCAGGCAACTATCCCCCATCGTGGAAGAGCTTGCAAAAAAATACGATGGCAAGATTATTGTTTATAAAGTCGATACAGACAAAGAACCACAACTGGCTCAAAGTATGGGCATCCAAAGTTTACCCACTTTGTTGTTCATTCCGGTAAAAGGCCAGCCCCAGTCCTCTATTGGAGCAATTCCCAAAGAGACTCTGGAGAAAGCCATTCGCGAAGTATTATTAGTTAAATAAATTTGATTCGCTCCATTGTAAAAGCAGCTAATTCCAAAGAATTAGCTGCTTTTTTGTTAATTACATAACGTTCGAACGAAGCCAAAATGACTGCCCCTTATGGTATTTTGTTCAATTATTTTCATATTTTGTCGGTTTAATAATCCCCCTCATCGAAACCCCTATGAATCCTACTTTGACCGATTTGTTAAGTTCTTATGAAAAATTAGACGATCTCAGCCGCAAAATAATCGATCAATTGTCGTTAAAGTTCACTGGCATTGATAGATACTCCAATTCCCAATACTTAAATGATCTAAATAATACGACAATTCCCTATTGGGAGATTGACAAATTAGAAAAGAAACTGACTAAATTAGGTTTATTAACCTGTCTCAATGTGCCAATTGAATTAAAACTCGAATTGTTTCCCAAACTGATCAAACAAGATAAGTACCTTAAATTGATTTTGAAAGCGCAGGCCGAAAGCCAGAAATACTCGTGGAGCTATTCTCGTTCCGATGACTTACGCGACCTTTTATATGCTGTTTTTGTGGAAGATAACGATTATACTCCACTACCATTGGCCAGGATCTGTAATTCATTTCATGAGCATTTTTCTTTTTTTTTATTATTGTTACATTATCCCGCCTATGACAAAGTAATACTGCATTCACCTGTACTTTTCACCACCGCAATGCAGGCAATGCTAAGGTATAATTGTTTCCATTTTCAATCCTTTAATCATGTTCTGAACTTTATTGAACGCAACAATGAGTTGGTTTCAAATAGCAAACAGCTAGCTATAATCCAGGCAGAGATTTCCTTGCAGAAAGGCCATCTGCCAGACGCATCTCAACATATTTCCTTGACATTCAACCATGAGTCACTCCTTCTACATGCCCAGACAGCACTATTTAGTGGCGATTATAAAAAATCTATTTCCTATTTTGACAATGCGAGGGTAACCGACGAATTTGGAGCGAAGATTTCAAAAGTTGAATTGAGCTTTTACCATGAATTCTTTTATTGGTTGAATTATTTGTTTTGTCCGGAAGAATTGAACCTAAAAAAACTGGACACCTTTATTCGAAAAGCGGAAAAAGGAGGACTGCAAAACTACCAATTGTTACTGTCACTGCTCACTTTCATCCGAAAAGATTATGCTTTGGCAAAAACACATGTAGAAAGGTTTAACTACCAGTTTCCCAACTTCAGTCCTTACATTCATTTACTGATGTGTTATGTTGTGGAAGCAAAACTAAATGACAAAATGATTGCCATCTCGCATGAAATCTGCGAAAACCTGAACAGAAGTAAGCAATGGCTGTTTCTGCGGGAACTGATCTTTGTCATGGAAAAATTGGGCATTCCGGTAAAGATTGAACTTCCAAAACATTTAACCTCACCTGATGCAGCTCCCTGCCTGATGAGCAGGATCAACCGCCAGGAGAAATGGGAAAATGACCTCGATGGATTGATGATTCTTTTTGCAGGTAATTCCCCATCGGCATTGAAAGAAACTTCAACCTCACGGGTTTGTTATCTGGTAGACCTTGACAATCGTTATATTCAGCCGGTGATGCAAACTTTTGGTGTGAAGAATGGCTGGAGTTCGGGGCGAAACATCTCCCTGAAAAGGCTCAAAGAGCACCAGGTGGACTGCATGACAGAGCAGGACCATAAAGTGGCCGCCTCTATTTCCCATACCTCCTCCTATTATTCCCCGAGCCAATATTCCATGGACACGGACAAGGCAATAGCTGAGTTGTGCGGCCATCCACTGTTATTCTTGATGTCAAACCCCCTGGTCTCTGTTGAAATTATCAAATCACAACCCGAACTATTCACCGAAGAAACAAAGAAAGGGATCCACTTAAAAACAAATATTCCCAAAACCGATCAGAAGATTATCCTGTTAAAAGAGACGCAAACACGGTACCAACAAATCACACTTTCTTCAGAACAACTAAGGGCAGTCAAAATAATCAATCAAGGTGTTTTTATTCCGGCCAGTGGAAAAGCGAAGTTGCTGAAAGCCGTTTCCCATTTGAGCGGCATCATGACGGTACATTCCGACATGGCCGAAAGCAGCTCTTTGGCAACCACTATTGAAGCGGATGCCCGGATTAGGGTGCAAATAATCCCCATTGGAGATGGGTTAAAGGCCGAAATGTTCGTCAAACCCCTGGACAGCACTCCTCCATATATGAAACCTGGGAAGGGTGGAAAAGTTGTTTATGGCATGTTGGATGGGCAAAAATGCCAGGCCGTCAGAAAAATGACCAATGAAACCGACCATGCCAATACCATATCCAATGCCCTGGCCTTGCAACTTGAGGCTGATTTGATCGAAGAGGCAATCATCTTCAGTGATCCATATCAATGTCTGAACTTGCTGGAAACGCTGAATTCGCATGCTGACATTGCCATTATCGAATGGCCGGAAGGTGAACGCTTCAAACTGAAAAAATCTGCTTCCTTTGCCAATCTTAATTTGCGTATAAAAGGCAAAGGCCAATGGTTCGAACTCGAAGGTGAACTGAATATCGATGATGCCACGATCCTTACAATCAAAGAGCTGATCGAATTGACACGCAAAAGCAAAGGACGTTTCCTGGAATTGAAAAAAGGGGAATTTTTGGCACTAACGGATGAGTTGAAAAAGCAGATCGATGAGCTTGAAAACTGTGCGATTGTTGACAAAAACGGCGTAACCATCAATCAGTTTGCTTCCCATGCCATCCAGGGACTGACAGACCAGGCAGCTTCCTTCAAAACAGATAAACACTGGAAAGAGTTTCAGCACAAAATCAAAAATTCTGCTTCTTCCGAGGTATCAATTCCATCCGCACTGGATGCCGATCTGCGCCCTTACCAGGAGGATGGCTTCCGATGGATGACCCGCCTGAAACTGTGGAATGCCGGTGCCTGTCTGGCTGATGACATGGGATTGGGGAAAACGGTGCAAGCCATTGCCATGATGCTCCATCTGGCAGAAGCCGGTCCGGCACTGGTGGTCTGCCCGGCATCCGTTGTGCCAAATTGGGGAAATGAGCTGCGAAAATTTGCCCCTAGCCTGAACATCCACATTCTCAAAACGGGAAACAGGGAGGAAACTTTTGATTCGATAGGGGCTTTTGATGTTCTGGTAATCACTTATGGCCTACTGCAAACAGAAGAAGAAAGAATCGCCAAAACCCAGTGGTCGATGGTGGTGCTCGACGAAGCACATGCCATCAAAAACTACCAGACAAAGTCGTCAAAGGCAGCCATGAATATCAATGCAGGTTTTAAGTTGGCACTCACCGGTACTCCGATCCAAAATCATCTGGGGGAACTCTGGAACCTTTTCCAATTTTGCAATCCCGGACTGTTAGGGACATTGAACCATTTCACCGAAAGGTATGTTAAAAACGACCTTCCTTCCCAAAAAAGCCATTTAAAAAAACTGATCACCCCATTTATCCTGAGACGTACCAAAAACAAGGTACTGGACGAGCTACCTCCCAAAACTGAAATTACGGTTAGTGTTGAGTTAAGCAAACAGGAGATGGCCTTTTACGAAACCCTGCGCAGAGAAGCGATTGATACCCTCGAAAACAGTTCCGGCCCGGGTGGGCAACAACATTTACAAGCATTGGCAGAGATTACAAAACTAAGATTAGCCTGTTGCAATTCCTCGCTGGTCAATAAAAAAATCAAGTTGCCATCCGCTAAACTCGAAGCTTTTTTCGGAATCATAGAAGAGCTTCGCGCCAACAACCACAGAGCCCTGGTGTTTAGTCAATTTGTGATGCACCTGGCCATTGTAAGAGAAGCATTGGATCAGCAAGGTATCACTTACCAATACCTGGATGGCTCCACTTCCATTCCTGACCGCGAAAAGGCCGTAAAAGCATTTCAGTCCGGCAAAGGGGAATTGTTCCTGATTAGCCTCAAAGCCGGCGGATTGGGGCTCAATCTTACAGCCGCAGATTATGTGTTGCACCTCGATCCATGGTGGAACCCTGCAATTGAAGATCAGGCCAGCGACCGGGCGCACCGTATCGGACAAACACGCCCTGTTACGATCTATCGGTTGGTAGCCCGGAATACCATCGAAGAAAAAATCGTACATCTCCATGCTAC
>CAIRSO010000531.1 GCA_903881215.1 uncultured Bacteroidia bacterium | reverse complement strand
TTCAATCGTACTTAACGGAGTTGGGTTTGTGGAAAGATTTATTGCCCTTGCACCCAGGTATAGAGACATTGACCTTTACCTGGATAACGATGCAGCAGGAAGAGAAGCCTGCCGGCGGATACAGATTCTCAGGCCTGATGCAGTAAACCATTCGACTGAGCTATATCCTCATCACAAGGACTTCAATGAGTTTCTTCTAAGTCAACCCCGGGGATAAGCCACTGATAATAATAAAAGCAGGAGATCAATCCGCACAACAAATAATACCTACAAATAATAAAACAGTCAAAATGAACAACAAATCCATTCATGATCTTCATTACCTATTGGTAAAGGCTCATTTCCAAACTCCGGAGCAATCACCTCTGCCAAAATCAAAACAGGAAATCCTTGACAGAGCAATGGCAGCTGCTAAAATTCTTGATAAAAATCCTGTGCGAAAAAATGCTGTTGCCCTTCTGAGGGCACTTTATCCGGGCATATCCCGTGCTACAGCATTCAGGGATCTAATCCTTGCTGAGAGCTTGTTTCCTTCAGTTCGTACCTTTAATTATGATTTATGGAATACCTTTCTCCTGAACAGCATTTTTGAAACCCTTCAGAGGTGCAAAGCAATCAATACCGTTGCCGCCCATAAGCTAATGATTATGGAACATGCCAACCTATTGAAGGTGATAGGAAAACGACCAGAAGAACAACCCGACCCAAACAGAGACGAACCACGCCAGTATATTTTCTATTTGCAGGGTTTGAAATCATTGGACACAATGGACGCCAAGGCTATGGTAGACATGCCTGTAACAAGTATGAAGGAACTTAAAAAGTGGGATGCTCAAATCAAAAGAGAGCGTAAAAAACTGCACAAGAGATAAGACAGCTTCATGGTTCATAGAAAGGGATCGATCAGCGTACCTCATCCGCTGGTCTTGCTACGAAAACGTCCAACTTCAAATCGGTATCACTTCCAAGGACTGACTGACCTGCCTAAAGCGTGGTTTTTCAGTCCTTCGAATTGATGGGTTTAGGACTGACTTCAATCTTCTTTCCTCCCTTTTTTCTGCCCTCTTTTCCCTCCTTTTATTACCCATTTTGTACCCTGTTGCAGCCCATTTTAGCCATTTTTAACCACTTTTAGCCCCTCAGTGACCTTTACCTCTCTATCATATATCCTGTAAATCCGCCCTTTTTCCTCCCGATCCGATAGGGCGAGTTCGGCTTATCAAGCAGAAACATACAAAATTATTTGAATTTTGTATGTTATCTTATTGTCTTTCTTGTTTTTAGCGATTCAAAAATGAGACAGCCTTTTCAGTTTAATTCGGGGACTTTTTCTGCCACAGAAAAAGTTGACAAAAAGATGTGTGCACCATCTGGCAATGGAATTTTTCAGGGACCCTTGACAGCCTAAAAAATCTGCAATTCTTTTTGATCGCTTGGCTAAAAAGAATCAAAAAATTAAGCTCAGAAATTGGCGTTTGGATAATACTCTTGCGAATAGAGTGAGAAGATGGTTACTCATTTATTGGGCAAAGTTATTGATCGCCCGGGTGGAACAGTAAAGGGCCTGCGGATCCTGCCAATCATTTTGTAGGTGCAGGATCCTGCGGTGCTTTCGCATTCAGGTCAGTTTGATCAATCCTTCACAAACAGACATTCACCCGTTGACCTAATCCTCCCGGCTCAATGATGGTGCGCCCAAAAATCATTAACCGGCGTGCCAGAAGCCAAGATAAGTCCGTAAGGCAACGGCAAATAAACATGAACAAATTTGATATCTATGAAGTGGTTACCCAGAAAATCATTGACCGCCTGGAAGCTGGAGTGATCCCATGGCAGAAGCCCTGGAGAAACTCCGGCGGTATGCCAAGAAACCTGGTCAGTAATCGTCCCTACAACGGCATTAACTTCTGGATGCTACTGGCTTCAAAGTTTACTTCTCCATTTTACCTGACATTTGAACAGGCTCTCTCGTTGGGAGGCAATGTAATCAAAGGGGAGAAGTCAACGATGGTGGTTTTCTGGAAGATCCTTGAAAACGAGAAATCACCCGGGGTGATTGAGAAAACTCCATTTCTGAGGTACTACAATGTTTTCAACCTGGAGCAGACAGAAGGCATCGATACCTCTAAGATCCCGGCAACTGAGGCTCATGATCATGACTTCAATCCAATTCAGGCAGCTCAGGCCCTTGCGGACAACTGGATCGACAGCCCGAAAGTTTTATGGGGTGAAGATCATGCCTGCTATATTCCTCACCTGGATACGGTCCGGATGCCGGATAAACGAACATTCTTTCATGATGAGCAGTGCTATTCTATTCTTTTCCATGAGCTCACACATGGAACTGGTCACAGCAGCCGCACCGGCCGGCATGACAAGATCAAGAACCATGCTTTTGGATCACAGGATTATAGCCAAGAAGAGTTGGTTGCCGAGATGGGAGCAGCATACCTTTGTGGATTGTCAGGAATAGAGGTCAAAACCATCGACAACAATGTGGCTTACATTAAAAGCTGGATCCGCGCCTTTAAGGATGATCCGAAGGTTCTGGTTCTGGCAGCGGCCCAGGCGCAAAAAGCCGTTGATTATATCCTGGAGCATCAGCTATCTCCTTTGGGAGATTGTTCGGAAAATCAAATTGAAAATCAAAAAGAAGAGTCTCCCGCAGAGGCTCTTTCTTGTTAAAATCAAAGGGGGTAGTTTGCCCCTTTTTTTTTCGCACCTCACAACTTGCAACAGTAACTTATCTCCCCCAAAAGCCCCGTGTCACTTTTACTCTCCTGATGGAATCTTGTTTCTTACCTGCCTGTTTCAGGGCGATATTCTTAACCGGATTTTATCCAACCTGATGGTAAAACTCATCGTTTAGCGGTATTGATATTCATGGCCGTTTTGAGACATTTCTGCAGCTGCCCTGGATTTCCAAGACCAGTATCAGGTAAAATTCTACGCTAAGAAAGTGTATCTCTTCAGGTAACTGTCCCCTCATTCAAGGATTTTCCCGGCTTATACTCGCTTTGTTCCGTTAGTTCCAGTTCCTCCTTGACTGCCCCTCCCAATCTCCACTGGTTTCTTGCATATAATTTTTAACCTTTAAATTACTTGTCATGAAAATTTTAACCACAGCAGCCGCAAGAAGAAATGAGCAAAACTTCCGTTTCAACTTCCAACTCGATAAAACTGACGATTCCAAAAGCCTTCAGGTTTGGGAAGAAGAAAACCCGGAATACGCCTCCTGGAGACTGACAGATGACAGGGAAGAATCCTCTTCCAACTAACATGCAAAAGCTCCTTATGGGGCTTTTTTTTGGTCGATGTTACACATTGCTGCGCTTTAGAAAGATGCAGTTACACTCAAATTACCCCGCAAATTTATTGATCGCCGGATCGGAACAGTAAAGGGTCTAAAGGATCCTGCCGATCATTTTCCAGGTGCAGGATCCTTCAGATACTTCGTACTCGTTCAGTTTAATCACTCCTTCATAAACAGACATTCGCCCATTGACCTAATCCGACCGGCTCAATTTTCTCTGCTTTAATTTAACCGTAACGGCGAGCCAGATGCCTATATAAATCCGCAAGGCAGCGGTGAAAATGAATGGTTCCAGACTTTATTGCAGAAGTACAAATCACCTATTCACGCAAGATTGCAGCTTCCGAGCGCTTCACCACTTATGGACCCTGCGACACGATCAAAGCGCTGCGCTCTATATGGCCAGGCACTGAGCACGTAGAATTCAT
>CAIRSO010000530.1 GCA_903881215.1 uncultured Bacteroidia bacterium | reverse complement strand
CTTCGCCCTATTTTTTTTAACCTCTATGGCGTTTGCCACATTCAGACTGAGCTGACCGGAGAACTGAACTCCAAACGGATGCGGGTATTGGCGTGTAGCAGATCTCGCAGCAACCAGATTTGGAACGATACTCTCCCTGTTTCTATAAAACAGCTGGGACACACTTAAACTCATGGCGCGTTCCTTAGCCACGTAGTGAATGCCCCAACCACTATTGTGCTCCTGATTCATATAGGGAACCGAAGAGCGTTTGAGGTTTGATTCGATAAAGTCAAAATAGGCGGATGGAAATATCCTACCCCCAGTTCCTAAAGGGCACCGACCATAGTAATCACTAAAAAAATTGTAGAACCCCTCATCGATTTCGGCTGCCTGACCACCCCCAAAGATAAGATTGGAATAATGGGTTTGAAAAGACGTGATCGTTTTTAGGTCATAGGCTGTTCCCCTTTCTTTGTCTTCTTCTGTCCGGTTTATTTTTCCAATCTTGGCAAATTGAATTACCGGAATGATTGGCTTATTAAGGATGACCTGCTGTATTGCTTCTGAGGGTGGGTACTCAAAGGTACTTTCCGACATCATATAAAAGGAGTAGTCAATGTCCAAAGAGCACCGGTGTGCCAAATAATTACCCGGATATTTTGTGATTATCCGGGTGTGGTTTCCAAAAATGGTCCAATCGAACCGCGGGGCCCCGGAGTACTTGTTCTCGGGATCGTCTCCAACATCGATCCGATAGGACGTAACCGGTATCCCAGCACCAGACCGTATTCGGTCAATGGAACTGCAATTGTTGTTGTAATGGTTTTCACGTTCCTTTGTGTCATCTTTTATTTCGCTAAATGAAAGCAGAATCGATAGAAGTGTAATTGTAGTTATCAGTAATATTTTCATGATTTTTCAATTTGGTTTTATTTCCAAACAGATTTAATGTTTTGAATCGCTGTAGTTTTTGAACACAATTTGTCTTTTGTACCTCCTTATTTCCTTCTTGCCAGAGCATTGTTTTTGTATGTGGCTTTTTTCTTCCTAATTAAGGCTTTCAAACCATTTTATTTTCTCCTTGAACGAAACATTTTCATTTTTATTAATCAGACAATCCTGACATCTTTCCCAACAGGACAATTAAAACAAATACCATATAAATACGTTAAGTCTTCTATATATTCGCCAAAAAACAATTCGAATTACTAGTTATTACCAGCTCTTTCAGATAATTCAGCAATCAGGTAATTTTTAATATAACTCAATTTTCAGGGATTCAATGATTCTAAATTCAATGCATTCATCTCATTAGTGGGTACTTAAATTAAAATATAGTTCTTTGAAATGCTTTGTTTATCGCACTTGTAGCATATTTTATAGGCGTGACGATTTGAATTGAAAGTGTGATTTTTGCTTTGAGAAAAGCTTAAATCCATGAATCAAGGCAAATACATCTTCGCTCAGCTTACAGATTTCTTACCACGCAGGTCTTTTGATCGTATCGTTGCAAAGTACAATGGTAACAAACTTGTAAGATCGTTTACTTGTTGGAATCAAATGCTTTGTATGGTCTTTGGTCAACTTACTGCCAGAGATAGCATGCGAGATCTGATGTTGAGTATTGAAGCCCATCAACCAAAATATTATCATCTTGGTTTTGGGACCACAGTTACTCGCAGAGATCTTGGTAAAGCCAACGAAAGACGCAATTACAAAATCTTTGAAGAGTTTGCCTACATTCTGATTGAAGAAGCCAGAAAGAGCTGTTACAAACATGATTTTGAAGTAGAAGTTGAAGGTAATGTCTATGCATTATACTCTACAACAATCGATCTTTGCTTGAGCATCTTTTGGTGGGCGGAGTTCAGAAAACATAAAGGAGGCATCAAACTTCACACCCTATACGATGTAAAAACCTCTATTCCAAGCTTTCTGTATATCACCAATGCAAAAGTCCATGATGTCAATATACTCGATATCATCCCTTACGAAACAGGCAGCTTCTATATTTTTGATAAAGCATATATCGACTTCCTGAGGTTACACAATATCCATACAAAAGGATCATTCTTCGTAACCAGGGCAAAAGAGAATATGCGCTTAAAAGATTGTATTCCAGGAATGTGGACAAAACAACAGGCGTACTATGTGACCAGATTGGAAAACTGGAAACATATAAATCAAAGAAGGAATATCCGGACAAACTGCGCCGGATCAAATTCTATGACCAGGAAATCAACCAAGACTTTGTCTTCATTACCAACAATATAGTTCTTGAGGCTTCTGAAATAGCGTTACTTTACAAGAAACGCTGGGAAGTAGAATTATTTTTTTATGGAAAGCAATTCATTATGCAAAGTAAACGATTTCATCTATTTGAAGCAGCTTAACAGTCAATATTTTCAGTAAGTCACTTTCCATAATCTCTTTACATAATAAT
>CAIRSO010000529.1 GCA_903881215.1 uncultured Bacteroidia bacterium | reverse complement strand
TTGAAATCCTCAGTGCAAATGAAATACCGTCTTATTCACCTCAGGTTCCGTTTTTGCTCGAAAAAACATCTTTTCTTACTCCGGCTAATGAAAGTGCTTTTGATATCCCTGTAAAAAACAATGAAAAGGGAATAGCTGAAAATTCGGTTATCGATCTCACGGAGTTTATGTCGCCTGATGGTATTCTGAATTGGAAAGCACCTAAAGGTCGCTGGCAGATCATCCGGTTTGGTTATACCACCACCGGAGTTACCAATTCACCGGCAACTGCCCAAGGAATTGGGTTGGAAGTTGACAAGATGGATACCACAGCTCTGGATATTCACTTCAATAGTTTTGCTGGGAAATTGCTCCAGTCGGCAGGTCTGTACAAAGGCAACACATTCAAATTTTTACTGATCGACAGCTGGGAATGTGAGTTTCAGAACTGGACTAAAAAATTTCCTGAAGAGTTTAAAAATCGCAGGGGTTACGACATCATTCCTTGGATCCCGGCTTTATGCGGCGAATTTGTTGCAAGCCCAAAGCTTTCAGATGCTTTTCTGCACGACTTCCGCAAAACGATTTCAGACCTGATCAGTCAAAACTATTACAAACATTTTAGTGAGTTATGCCATAGAAACCAATTGGAAATGCATGCCGAAGTCATCTATGGCAACCGTGCGATGTATCCGCCTTTAGATGTTTTGAAAGCAAATAAGTATGTTGATTTACCCATGATTGAATTTTGGGCCAATCCAAATTCGAAAGGAACTCCTGAATATCAACCTGCAATCAGGCCGACTGCTTACTTTCCGACTTATGCTGCACTGGCTGATAAAAAACAGGTCATAGGATCAGAAGCTTATACCGGATATGCAGATTATTCCGATTCACCGGCCAACTTAAAACCTTTTGGCGACGCTGCCTATTGTTCGGGAATTAATCAGATGATCCTGCATAGCTATGTGCATCAGCCATTAGATAAAAAACCCGGTGCAACCTTAGGTGGTTTTGGTGCCAGTTTTAACCGGAATAATCCGTGGTGGGAATTTGCACAAGGTTGGATGACTTATCAGGCACGTGTTCAGGATGTACTGCAAAAGGGTGAGCCTGTTGTCGATGTGCTGTTTTATGTTGGCGATCAGTTTCCACAGTTTTATAGTTTTAATAAAAGTATTGCCAACGATTTACCCTTTGGTTTTCAGGCCAATGCCTGTAATTTTGATAACCTCGCAGAAGCCAAAGTCATTGATGGCAAACTTTCTTTGGGGGGCCAGCAGACCTTTCCCATTCTTACGTTACCTGATCTTACAATAATGAATTTTGTTACATTAAAACGGATTGCCGAATTGGTGAAAGAAGGCGTTGTCGTTTTAGGGCCGAAGCCTCTCGAAATGATATCGGTTTCGGATATCAAAACACATACCGTAGAATTTATTCAGCTGGCCAGTTCACTTTGGGGCAATTTCACCGAAAATCAATATGGAAGAGGGAAAGTGATTTCAGGAAAATCAATCGGCAAAGTATTAAAACAGCTTAGTTTAGTTCCCGATTTTACGACTAACAGCAACAATCCGAAGGAGATCATGTTCATCCACAAAAAAGTGGGAGATACAGATGCTTATTTTGTTTTTAATCAACAAGCCCGAAGCCTTAACCGCGAATTGATTTTCCGTATGGCAGGTAAAACTCCCGAAATCTGGAATCCTGAAAATGGTTCTTTAACCAAACCATCCATTTATTCCATTGAGAAGAATCAAACCCGGATACCGGTTAGTTTTAAACCACACGAATCTAAAATATTTGTATTTAAAAATGGTGCATCAGATCTATTCATTACAAATATTTCGTTGGCCGGGAAACAAATCTTTCCACAGCAACAATTGGGGGATAGCACCTTTACAATTCCTCAGGCTATAATCAGTAAAAGCAAGTTCGGTTTTACATCTGATCTGAGCGGCGAATTTGCATTCACAATCAATGACAACCGAATAATCAAGGCTGATTTGGTTCAATCTCAAATCACGTCAATTGATAATTTTAAAGCGACGATTGAATTTTTCCCGATATCGGATGAAGTAATTCAGCCGGTTGAGATCACAAAATTAAAATCGCTGACCGAATTTGAAGACCCGGCAATCCGGTATTTTGCCGGGAAAGCCAAATACACGATCACATTTAAGACTCCTGACAGTTTTAATTCTGAAAGCGATTCGATTGCCTTAGACCTTGGCAACATAGACGCCACGGCTGAAGTGCAATTAAACGGGAAATTTCTGGCGCATGTGTGGATGCCTAATTCAGAGATGGACGTTACAGGTCTGTTGAAAAATGAAAATATATTGGAAATTACTGTTGCCAATGTCAGCCGAAACAGGTTCATAGGCGATTGGACTCAGTTTGGAAAAATAAAAAGCATTTGGAGTACTTCAAACGCACTTAAAAAAGATTTGCCTTTAAAACCTTCTGGCTTAATGGGCCCGCTGAAACTGGTGAAATACAATACAAGTTGGTTATGACAAATCGATGAAAAGTAATACCAAATAAAATATTAAAATGACGAAAATTATTTTCAAAAGTGAGGATTGTTGTCATGATAATGCCAATGCTATGTTTTAGCCAAAGCGGGGATAAATTGATTAAATGGATTTGAAATTGAACTTCTACACAT
>CAIRSO010000528.1 GCA_903881215.1 uncultured Bacteroidia bacterium | reverse complement strand
CGTCTCCAAGTCCCCCAGTCCTTCTTCTCCGTTTCCCTCTTCACTTCCTTCTTCAACCACTCGCCCAGTCTCCCTGTCTCCAAGTCCCCCAGTCCTTCTTCTCCGTTTCCCTCTTCACTCATCTCTCTGTTACCGGAACAGTTCCCGGCTCAATATTCCTGAGGCAATTTCACGAACCTCACCGGTTAGACAAATATTCCACTCTTTATCTACCTCAATCTTAAGGGTTCCACCCGGCATGTTGACAGAGATTTCCGGATCTGTCAGCCCCCTTTTTATGAGAACGGCAGCAATAGCACTTGAAGAACTTCCTGAGGCTTGAGTAAAACCGGCCCCTCTTTCCCAGATCAATGCTTCGACCGACTTTCGCGAAATGACCTTAATAAACTGCACATTAATACGATTGGGAAACATGGGATGGTTTTCAAGTTGTGGCCCCACTCTTCTTATTTCGGTTTCATCAAGTTTGTCCCTTAAAACCACACAATGGGGATTGCCAACAGAAACACAATGAATGTGGTAAGGGATGCCTTCTATGATGACAGGTTCGTTGAAGCATTCCGGTTTGGGATGATTAACAGGTATTTCGACCGATTTAAAATTTGCCTTACCAATATCGACCTTAATCATAAAGGCCTTATTATCTATTAATTCAAGAATATGCGCAGTAACAACTCCACCCAATGTATCAATGGTAAATTGTCGCTTGCTGGTAAACCCATAATCAAACAGATATTTTGCGAAGATTCTGAGTCCGTTGCCACTTTTCTCGGCTTCTGAACCATCAGGATTAAGGATTCTCAGTCCAAAATCAGCTTTCACGGTAGGTACTTTAAGTAAGATGCCATCCGATCCAATCCCCACATGGATGTTGCATAACTGAATGGTCCGCTCTACGGTTAGCTCAAAATCAATCGTCGCCTGATCGAAAACAATGTACTCATTTCCAAGACCGTGAGATTTGACAAAAAAATTCGTTTCCATAACTGCCGGATTGTAAGGTTTGCGGTAAAAGTACCCAAAAATTTATTTTGTATCTTTGTTGCACAACAATGTTTACATCGAAAGTTCAACCTAATGGCAACAATCAACGAAAATTATTTGAAGCTAAAAGCGGGTTACCTGTTTCCTGAAATTGGACGAAGGGTCCGGGAATTTGCACAGGCGAATCCAGAAAAAGAAATTATCAGAATGGGTATTGGGGATGTTACCCAGCCACTTACACCTACCGTAATCAAAGCTTTTCATGAAGGTGTAGAAGAGATGGGAAATATTTCAACTTTCAAAGGCTATGGACCTGAACAGGGTTACGATTTCCTGAGGGAAGCCATTGCGAAAAATGATTACCAGTCAAGGGGAGTTCATATTTCTGCTGATGAAATATTTGTCTCTGACGGATCGAAATGCGATACAGGAAATATTCAGGAAGTCTTTGGTAGCAACAATAAAATTGCCATCTGCGATCCGGTTTATCCGGTCTACGCAGACACTACCGTGATGTCGGGTAAGACCGGAAATTGCGGTTCCAATGGATATTTTGAAGGAATCATCTACATGCCTTGTAATGAGCAGAATGGATTTTTGCCGGAATTACCTCAAGAACGTCCTGATCTCATTTTCCTCTGTTTTCCAAACAATCCAACAGGCACTGTCGCCACAAAAGAGTATCTGAAAACTTGGGTGGATTATGCTATACAAAACCACTGCATCATCTTTTATGATGCTGCTTATGAGGCATTTATTACTGATCCGGCTATTCCACACTCGATTTTTGAAATTAAAGGAGCCAAAAATGTAGCCATCGAATTCAGGAGTTTTTCCAAAACAGCCGGTTTCACTGGAACACGGTGTGCATTTACAGTTATCCCGGAGGAGCTAATGGCCTTTGATGCTGCCGGCAAGCCTCATCGGGTAAAACCCCTTTGGATGCGTCGTCACACAACAAAATTCAATGGAGTCTCCTACCCTGTTCAAAAAGCAGCAGCTGCTATTTATTCTGAAGAAGGTGCTAAGGAGGTTAAGGAAGTCATCAACTACTATCTCGAAAATGCACGTATCATGCTGGAGAGCTTGACCGAAATGGGGTTCAAAGTCTTTGGAGGTATCAATGCACCCTATGTCTGGGTCAAGACAAAGAATGGCCTCACTTCCTGGCAGTTTTTTGACCTGCTGCTCAATGAGTCCAATGTAGTTGGCACACCCGGGTCTGGATTTGGACCTGCCGGGGAAGGATATTTCCGGTTCTCAGCATTTGCCGAAAGGGAGAATGTTGTTAAGGCGATGGAGCGGCTGCGGAGGATGTGAAGTGGACTAGGGGACTGTGGGACTAGGAGAGGGGGCGAATGACACCTTGAAAATTTGAACCTTGAGAGTAGAGAGTAAGAAGATGGGAAGATGGGAGGGTGAGAAGATGGGGGAGACTATCCGACCAGCATGTAGTGAACATCGAATAGTGAACAGTGAACAGTTGGTAGGGGCGACCTGCGTCCGCCCATCTGAGAATCGCAGCGGTCCCCGAGCGTAGCAAAAGGGGAGTTGAGCAAAAGGGGGCTGTCCGATTGACTATTTTGATATTTTAACACTTTTTTTGTACTACTTAAATATCTAAAATAAAAATTAGTAAAAGTGATGTTAATTGCTTATCTTCAAATTGTTAGAAACAAAGATTAAAGCAAAAAACAATCACTTTCAGGATG
>CAIRSO010000527.1 GCA_903881215.1 uncultured Bacteroidia bacterium | reverse complement strand
TGTAGGTTTGCAACTCGCGGGCGAAGCGCGTTCTGTGGGCGTCATCGGAATGAAGCATGAACGCCTCAAGCAAATCCCACAAGTCCTCAGAAAATTCAGTGAACTCAACTTCCGTTACAGGGTCTAACGGAGACACTTTGACTAGTAGTTTGTATTTCATTACTGAGGTGGGCAGAAAGAAGGTCCGCATAACTCGGCGAGTTAATCAAATTGGACTTTTTGATGATATGATGTTCACTCGAAAAAGACAACAGATAATTTGGTCGTTAAAATAACATTGTTTTAATTCCTTGTTTTGACTGACTGTTCTTAATAAGGCATAGGGTTGCAGGGATCGGTGCGGCAATATCCTGTACTAGCCCGTCCGCCTTATGAGGACCGGGTTTTGGTTACCTTTCCCTGACAATCATAAACATCAACAAGGTGCCCCTTTTTAAATCACAATATTGGATCGTGCCTAAATACAGGCCCTTGGGTTTCTCTGATTTGCCCGACGTCCAAGACCACTGGGCCGGCGAAGTTGGTTGGAAAAAGCCAGAAACGTACTTTTGACGGCTCCGGTACAGCGCCTTGTTGGTCGGATTGTAATTGTATATGTTTTAAGAAATGGGTGGAGTTATTCCAAGGATGCGGGAGATCTTATCCCCTCCCTTTAATACATATGCCGATATGGACTGCGCAAAGAATCCATAGAGAAGCATAATTCCGCTGCCGAGCCAAATATTTGAGCACATGGTTGAGATTCCAATGTATGATACGGCGCCAATTATAATAGCCCACGGGAGCGTTCTTCGTATTGATATGCCATGAAATTCTGCGGTGTGTGGCTGTTCAATTAGTTTTACGCCTTTATGTACCATTGAGGCAACGATAAGGGGGAATGCCACATCCATGCGATGGGTTAGTGTTAATTCCGCGAGTATAGTTTGCCCGCGATTTAACACCGGGATTTCATATTCGCGTCTTGTGAAAAATAAGGGGTCCTGTGGATTTGCTGTTACGGAGGCATAATCAGCAGAATATGGAATTTTTCTTACTGCATTGCTGTATCGTATGAAGTCCGACAAAATTAATACGCCGTCGCCAACGTATAATAGTAATCTTATGTTCTCCAGGTCTTGTGTGCTACAGTTTTGGATTTTAATTTTTGAAAAATAGAAATTTGGGAGTAGTTGGCCGCCGTGACTAACCTCGATTTTCCCATGTATATCATTAGAGGCAGTTTCACCGAGTTTTGCAGTTGACACGTTATAAGATATAACAGCCATTTTTGATGCAAATTTGGCAAATATATAACCAATCAAGGCACCAACAAAGGCCAAAATTGTTCCGCAGGCGTATTGATTATTAAAAATTGTTTTCAGGAAATCACTCATGCATCGTTTCCGTGTGTTGATTTGTTATCCGCCCACCCCTATGATTATGGGACCGTCCCATATCAAAGTTTTAAGTATCGCAAAAATATGATTTTGGAACAAGAACGAAGATTGCATCTGTTGAAAATCAAGGAGTAATAAAAAGACGCGACCATGCCCTGTCAATATATTAGAGATTTATTGAAAAGCGACGGAGCGTCCCAAAACTTGTGATTTTATGAATTTGATATGGGACAGCTTGCCGAGTTGTTTCCACAAGAAAGCATTATGGTTTCATGGAGGGTTCCCCTCCTTCAGCCCGTCCGGCTTATGAGGACCGGGTTTTTGGGTACCTTTTACCGGAAAAAAAAGGTATCGGACGGGTATTTCAATCTAGTCACTGTCGGACCCGCAATCAAAAGCATATTTTGTGGGAAAAAATCATGGGACGGGGAGAAGAGGCAGCGGAAACAAGAGTTTTGTTAGCAGCGCGTGGGTTATTGCGATTTACGCTACGCTTAGGGTTGTTGTCTATCAAGTTTTTTTATAGCTTCTCTTCTAATGTCCATACTTGGCCCCAAAGTATCAACTACTTGTTTTGCGAATACAGAAAAAAAACTAAAGTTTTGACTTATAGGCAAGTCCTTGCGACTCATTCTAATTAAGTCATGCGCATTTTTTGCACTATTTGGTTCTAAAAGTTTATAACTTTCTAGTTCTGATTTTATTTGTGTTCGATAAGAAACAGAAGCATCCCTGAATTGTCGTAACATTTTCGCATCTTGTGGTTCACCGAAATAAACACAATAAGTTGATTGAAGTACCTGACAATAGTTCAAGATGTTTAAATCCGTGTGTTCCAATTCAACAACGTTATTTGTACCAGTAAGTGAATATCTAAGATTGTCATATAAGATCACTGTATAATATTTTGAAATTGGGATAACAATTATTGTTCCTTTTACACCAATCCCGCCCTTAGAACCTGGCCAATTTTTGAAACATAAAAAGGGATTTAAAACAACAACTGGATGTTCACCTATCAAAAAACTGTCCCCCTTTGGAGCCTTTAGCAAGCCGATTTTCAGATCGAGTATATAATCGACCATATCGCAGGCTATTTGAAAAAGAAAAATATATGGGTCTCGCACCCCTACTTGTATATCGTTTTTTAACGTCTTTAGTTTTGGGTAGTAGGATGCCAAATTGCGGACCATCAAGGTAAATGCCTCATCTTGTTGCTGTGCAGCTGACGGGGTTCTAGCCAGCTGGAACAACGTAAACAGCTTAAAGGAAAGCTGATCTTCAAGCGGAAGGCCGAGGTTTTCAGTTCTAAGCTTTAAAAGGGAAGATGAAACAGCCGACTCTATTTGTTCGAATTTCTTTTCCAGTTTTTGATCTGCTCCATATAAATTATGCTTTTGAGCTTGTTCGTATAGACCACAATCAGTTCGAATAAGATCTTGATTCAACAAAAAAATATCTATAAGTTTGTGGTTTTCATCCGTTGAAAAACCTTTTAGCAATAACCTAGGCACGTAATGTTGCTTTTTTCCCATGTTTCTCCAGTAAAGAGGGTTGAATATAATGTTAATTTTTTTTATATTTTCGGTTATAGTTCGTTAAAAAGCAAGATTATTTGCATCGAAAATTTAAACGTGCGCTTTAACATGCAGCTTTAATATTCAGCCCGTCCGGCGAGTGAGGACCGGGTTTTTGGCTACCTTTTGACCGGACAAAAAGGTATCGGGCGGGTATTCCCGTTTTCAAC
>CAIRSO010000526.1 GCA_903881215.1 uncultured Bacteroidia bacterium | reverse complement strand
TTTAGCCTTTAGCCTTTAGCCTTTAACCTTTAGCCTTTAACCTTTAGCCTTTAGCCTTTAACCTTTAACCTTTAACCTTTAGCCTTTAGCCTTTAGCCTTTAGCTTACCAAAAGGAGATACGTTGAAGTTTTTCTTTGAGGTTTTTGCCGAACAACGGTTGATTGGATCGGTGGTCAGCAGATTTTACTTTGTTGCTGATAAAAATATTGTCTCCAAAGAAGATGATTTTTTGGTAGGGATCATCCGCCTTGATGGTTTTTTTGAGGCTGAGAAGGTAGGAGGGAAGGAGCAAAAGAATTCCTCCTACGATCAAATTGAAAGCCATCAGCCAATAAATACCAATCCATTGAAAACTGATCACAGTCATGGTGAACAGGGCATTGATCGCTAAAATCAGATAAGTTGCCTTTTTGTGGTTCATTCCCAAGGCCAGCAGACGGTGATGGGTATGGTTTTTGTCGGCCGAAAATGGTGATTTTTTCTGGATCATCCGAATGGCAAACACACGTATGGTATCCATCAGCGGATAGACAAGAATGCCGAAAGATACAGCAGGAGCAGCAAGGATGGCATAGGGAGCAGACTGATCGACATTTAATTCGTTGAATTCTATGACCAGAATGGCCATGATGGTGCCCAGAATCAGAGATCCGGTATCACCCATAAATATTTTGTTTCGTCTGCCATACACATTGTAGAAAAAGAAACCTCCAAGTGCTCCTACCATCGAAAAGGAGATAATGGAGAACTCGAAATTGCCCGACAGGAAGAACCAGACACCGAAAACGGATGAAGCAAAAATACTCAGTCCTGCTGCGAGTCCGTCAATACCATCGATCAGATTAAAGGCATTGATAAACACAATAAAAACGAATATACTGATCAATACGCTGGGAATAAATGGAATGGTTTCGATACCCAAAAATCCATGAAAACTTGTGAACCGAAAGCCTCCCATAAAAACGAGGATCCCAGCGACTATTATCTGCGCCACCAGTTTCTTGGTCGCGCTAAGAGTAAGTATATCGTCTTTCAGTCCGACGAAAAACATGATCATCACACCGGCGATGATGTAGGTAAGTCCGGGGATAACATATCCATCTGAGGTAAGCGTTAATCCCAGAATGAAACCCAGAAAAATGGCAATACCTCCAAGGGTTGGAATGTTGTAAAGAGTGGAAGATCTGCCGTTGGGAATGGCGAATAATTTGAGTTGCCGCGATACATTGATCACAGTGGGAATGGTTCTTGCCGAGATAACAAGAGCCACCAAACAACTGGCAATCACATACATTAACTCACGCATACAAAACAGGTTTTAGGCAGATTCGGCATAAAAATAAAAAGCTAATCGCATTCTCTTCATTTTGACGTGTAGCAAATATACTAAAAAATATGTGATGATGCTTATTTGGGTAAAATTTAATCGAAATGTAACCAGTAAAGATGAGAGTTGAGAGTGGAGAGTTGAGAATGAAGAACGAAGAGTGAAGAGCGAAGCAACCACTCGCCTAGTCTCCTAGTCTCCTAGTCCCCAAGTCTCCTAGTCTTTTTTCATTCCCTGCTAAACGGATGCTTCGATGCCTCAAGCCGCGCAAAAGGATGATAGTCGCCCTTCAGCCCAACCGGGACAGCATGGCGGATATCGTGCACCAATTGAATGGAGGGGATGGCGTCGCTGAGCGGGAAGCCGTTTCCGGACAGTATCTGCCGGTAGCTTTCGGTGTGCAAGTCGGTGAAGCCGTCGCTGAATTCGATCTCTTCGCCATTCATCTCCAGCAGGCGGTAGGTTCTTTTTCCGGCTTTCCGCACGTCGGCGGGTAAGGTCTCTTCGTTGATACTCAGAAAATAGCGAATGCGGGCTTTCTCCAGTTGCAGGAATCCGGATACGCGGTCGTGGGAGGCAACATGTACGACATTTTCTTTCACCGCGCCGAAGATCCAGGTGAGCATGTCGTAAAAGTGCACCCCGATGTTGGTGGCAATGCCTCCGCTCTTTGAAACATCCCCTTTCCAGCCGGTGTAATACCAGTTTCCTCGGGAGGTGATGTAGGTCAGATCGATATCATAAATTTTATCGGATGGACCTTCGTTGATCCTTTTCTTCAGGGCAATGATGGAGGGATGCAGCCTCAGCTGAAAGATGTTGTACACCTTTTTGCCGGACTCTTTTTCGATCCGCTGCAATGATTCAATGTTCCATGGATTTAGTACCAATGGCTTTTCGCAGATCACATCTGCCCCAATTCTCAGTCCGAAGCGTATATGTGCATCATGCAAATAATTCGGTGAGCAAACCGTCACAAAATCCACTCCGTCAGCACTCGCCCCTCGGCTCCGCTCGGGGACCGGTGATCTCTCGTCTTCTTGACCACTCGCCCCCTCTCCCCCTCGTCCCCTCGTCCCCTCGTTCTTCCGTCCCCCAGTCTCCCAGTCCCCTAGTCTCCCAGTCTCCCAGTCCCCTAGTCTCCCAGTCTCACAGTCCCCTAGTCTCCCAGTCTCACAGTCCCCTAGTCCCCCCGTCTCCCAGTCCCCTCGTCTCCCAGTCCTTCTCACCAGCTCCAAATGCCGATCAAACCGCTCAAACTCCGTAAAAAACGAAGCCTCGGGAAAGTAGCTATCCAGAATCCCAACAGAATCAAAAGGATCAAGAGCAGCCACGAGTGAATTGCCAGACTCCTTGATTGCTTTCAAATGTCTTGGGGCGATGAAGCCGGCGGCGCCGATTAATGCGAAGTTGCTCATGGGGTTAAAAAAAGTTGAGAGTTGAGAGTTGAGAGTGGGAAGATGGGAGGAGGATTATTAAACCTGTTTCTCCATGTCTATATATTGCAAATAATCGAGAGCTTTTTGCGAATTAAAAGAAATTTGATCAAAAAGCCTGTGGGTTTTTAGTTGTTCAATAGCAGCATCAACACTCAGTATTCCTTGTTCAAACAAGGTAATAGTTGCAAACAACCTATCGTTGGCCACCGGCCCGAACACAATATCATAATGTGTAACTGAATTACCTTTTCGATTATTGGTTACAAAATTAAGCCATTTTTCATCAGGACCCGTAAATTGCAGTATTTCAAACTCATTGGTGCGATTAAACAATTCATCATCTATTTCAAACGTTGATACAATCGCATTTCCGTTCCCGGCCCGTTGCTGTTTCAGTTTTGCCCATTTCTTTGCCTGATCTAAACTGGTTGTTGTATAGAAACCTTTACCAAAATCGGTATTTGGACGACATTTGACCAAAGCGGGCCTCATTACTTTCACTGTCGAACCATGATAGAGTATCATTTTTGGATATGATTTTTTAAATAGCCTTCTATTTCTTCAAGAATATAATTTTCACCCTGAGTATGCAGTATTTCATAGTTTTGCATCAGAAAATCATATACATTAAGTTCAAGGAATAATGTGTGGACTTCCATTCCTTCCATCTGCTTAAGTTTGCGGTAATTCTCTGTACAAAAAATAATGAACAGTACCTCATTGGATTTATTCTTTTCCTTTTGTTGTTGTATTTTTTTCTCCTTCTCTAATTCCTTGTATAGATTAGAGCCACTCATGTACCACCATTTTGCTTTCGGATTTGAAAGTCGTTTATAAAATGTTGAAGAATATAAATACCCAATTGAATCTGTTATATCCAAATTTTTCTTTTCAGTTATCATTTGAACTAACTCTTTGATTTTTATAGGAAGTATTGCTTTTTCTATCGACATATATAGGTTTGTTCGTTCATCGTACAATTCAAAGATAAAATATTTTATCCGGAATGCCCGTATCAGACAAGTCTTTCGGTCCGTTTCTCATAATTTGTAAACCTTATCCGACCCCACCTTCACTGCATTGCGTAAATCGACAACCAGCTGAGAATGCTCAACGATCCAGTCTACATCGAAAGCCGAATGGTTGGTGGTGAAAACTACACAGTCGCAGGATTGCAGCAATTCGGAAGTTAAGGCCACAGAGGAATAACCTCTGCCGCCAGGGGTGGTGCAGGTGGGAACGAACGGATCGTGGTAAAGCACTTCGCCCCCTTTGCCGGCCACGATGTCCATGATTTTCAGGGCGGGGGACTCGCGTTCGTCGTCGATGTCGGGTTTGTAGGCCACGCCCAGAAAGAGGATCTTGCTGCCGTTGATGGGCTTCTTGTGGCGGTTCAGGGCGGTGGATATCTTGATCGTGACCCTGTGGGGCATCAGCATGTCGATGTGCCCGGCGGTGTGGATCATCGTGAGGTCGAAGTTGAATTTTTTGGCGATGTACTCCAGGTAAAACGGATCGAGCGGAATGCAATGACCTCCGATCCCCGGACCCGGGTAAAAGGCCTGAAAGCCGTAAGGTTTGGTTTTGGCTGCCTCGATCACCTCCCAGATGTCGATGTCCATCTTTCCGCTCAGAAGCGCCATCTCGTTGATCAGGCTGATGTTGACCAGCCTGTAGGTGTTTTCCAGGATCTTCACCATCTCGGCTACGCGCGGAGAGCTGACGGCATAAATATGGTCGATGGCCTTGCTGTAGATGGCTTTGCCGATGGTGAGTCCCGCCTGGGTCATGGCGCCCAGCACTTTGGGCGTGTTGCGGGTATCGTAAATTTTGTTGCCCGGATCGACCCGCTCAGGGGAGAAGGCGAGCCAGAAATCGGTGCCTTGTTTGAGTCCGGAGGCTTCCTCCAGCAATGGAAGCACGAAATGTTCGGTGGTGGTGGGGTAGGTGGTGCTCTCGAGCGAGACGAAGGTGCCGCGCTGAAGGTATTTGCCGATCTCGCGGCAGGCCGATTCGATGAAGCGCATGTCAGGCTTGTGAAACAGATCCAGCGGGGTTGGGACGCAGATGATGACCGCGTCACATTGGGCGATAGCGGCGAAATCCGCGGATGCGGTAAGGGTTTTAAGTTCCTGAACTTTGGACCACTGTTCGGGACGGATATCCAGGATGTAGTTGTTTCCGGCATTGACCTTTGCCACCTTGGTTTCCGACACATCGAAACCGGTAACCCGGATACCTGCAGCCGCGAACGAAGCAGCCAGGGGCAGTCCGACGTAACCCAGTCCGACGATGCCAACGCGCAGGGTGTTGTTGTTGATTTTTTCCAGAATCTTTTGCATGAGAACAAATGTAGGAAGAAAATGGGAAAAGTTGAGAAGGGAAGATGGGAGGGTGAGAAGATGAGAAGATGAGAAAAAGAGTGGACGACTAGGATGAGTGGGGTATCACCACAGCGCTGTTCTTTTTAAAGCATCCCGGAGTGCGGGGTCTTTTTCTGCGGCATCTCTTAAAACTTTAATGATCCTGTTGGTTTTGTTTTCTACAGGGGCTAGGGTAGTACGACGGTCATAAATAATAAATCCAGTCAATCCGAAAATTGACATCAACACCAATCCGAAGCCCCACATGAAATAGCTGTCAAATTTATCTTCAAGCCTGATGATTTGAGATTGCATGG
>CAIRSO010000525.1 GCA_903881215.1 uncultured Bacteroidia bacterium | reverse complement strand
CGCTAACATTGCAAGTGTAATAATTTTAAACCTTCTATTAATTCCCATTTAGTAATCTCTTTTTATTGTAAATTCATTGGTTATTTAGTTATTTCTCTTATTTATAAGTTCATTGGTATACTGTTATTTATTCTGCAACTGAACCTTTTTGATTTTAGCATTCCATGCTCCGGTCATTATCGCTATTTTCTTATTAATGGTATTTTCTCTAAAAGACAATGTCACGGTAATTTTCTTTTCTTCACTTGGAGCCAGCCAGAAGAAATTGTCGCTGGCATAAAAAATACGCTTTGCACCCAAAATATCGATGGTAGTCATAAACGAGGGTGTCTTTCCGGTATTTTTAACCAGCAATTGAATTTCAGAAATCCCATCACTTGATGTGCTGTTTGCAATCATCTTCAAATCAATCGTTGTTTTAGTTTTTGCTACAGTTGGTTTTAACCATGGACCTTTGTCGAGTGTGATCCAGGGAATTGGTTCGGATAAATATTTAGAGTAAAAGGCAGTATCGTCCATCAACGATAGCACTCGCGGATAATATACCGAGCGCGAAATGAGCTTGCCCGAAGCATCTTTTAATTCAGCAATAAGGAATATGAATCTGTCTTTGTAGCCTTCGGGAATGCTGTAACTTTTAAAAGGAACATGGGTGACGGAAGTACCTTCTGCTACATCGGCTGATTTTTCTTCTTTACTAACCTGATTGAATCGGTCGTCGTAAACTGTAACCGAAAATTTTGCACCCGGATAAGCCATGGCAGCATTGGTAACCTTTGCTTTTATTTCGACGGTTTCACCTGATTTCCATAGTAAGCGAGGTAAGTCAATCGCAATGTGAGTCGGGTCGTATGTGCGTTTCAGAAAATAGTACGGTGCTACCGGCTGTCCGAACCAATCCATCATTTGAATGGCGATAACCGGCCAATGACGTTTGAAAACCCAGGGCATTAAACCTGTAGTTACCGGATAATTTCCCTGCATTTTTTCTGATACCACCTGATACCATTCTCCGGCTCCAACCTGCGAAGCTTCTGAAATGGATTCGATGGTCGGGTTGGTCATATTGTCAATGTGTGAGGCTCGGCTCAACATACGTGGCACGCGGCTGGGTCCATATTCCGTGAAATGATGGGTAAATTCCGGATGAGTTTTTTCGAATGATTTGTCCCACATTTTCCCAAGGTCAGTTAATTCCTTGTTGTCAACCAGTTCGTAAAATATGTTTGCATCAGGAATGCAGTGCATCCCTGTTTCTGACATCCATGGTTCGTATTTATAGCTGCGGTTGAACCAGGTCGGGTCCATGTCAGGATAAGTATGTACACTTCCATCATCAGGCGTGGCGCGTTCAAACAAACGGGTGTTGTCGAAGATTCTCAGATTACGTTCCAGTATACCAATGGTAGCCGCATTTCCATACGAATAGGGGTTGAATTCGTTACCACCACACCAAACTACCAGCGATGGATGATTGCGCAAACGGAGAATATTTTGAACAACCTGCGATTCCCATACGTTCTGAGGGTAATCTGGTGTATCCTTGTTGCCAATCGGAAAATCCTGCCAAACCATGATGCCCAGTTCGTTGCATATTTTGTAGAAACTGTTCGTTTCGATGCCCCCGCCGCCCCAAACACGGATTAACTGAATGCCCATATTTTTGGCAGCTTCCAATGCCCAGCGGTAGCGGCTTTCAGGCATATCGAGCAGAACATCTATCGGAGTCCAATTCATTCCTTTTACGAAAATCTTCTTCCCGTTTACGATAAACTGCCAGTTCTCCCAACGATCACCGGTTCTCGGACCAGCTGTTGGCACCCGCTCTATGGTGCGTATGCCATAATCAAATTGAATCTGGTCAATTGTTATGCCCTCTTTCTGAAGCGAAACCTTTACGGTGTAAAGTTCAGGAATACCCAAACCAACCGGATTCCAGAGTTTTGGATTTGAAATGGTCAGATCTTGCTCCAGCCAGTTTCGTCCTTCATTGATATTTAGCGGAATCTCTTTCGTAAAGGCTGTT
>CAIRSO010000524.1 GCA_903881215.1 uncultured Bacteroidia bacterium | reverse complement strand
TTCCATCAGGCAATGAATTCACTTTTATAATACATGAGGCATACACAGTCCCTGAAGTTTGTTGGGTAAAGCCTATTTTTTGAGATGCTACTGTTTCACCCAAAACTCCTCCAAATGAAACTGAATTTGAAATGGAATTGGTCAATAAACCCGTATAAGCCAAAGGGCTGGCTACCACATTGGCATTTGTAGTTCCCACAGTCCAGTTTCTGATATTTGAACCCACCAACGAACCAACAGGCTCATTGAATGGCTCGTATAAAGGAAGAGCCGCTCCTATCGACGAAGGTGTAACTGAGGCTGTATCATTTGACTGCTTGGTGTCATTCGCATCTTTGGTTATATATGCTTTGTTTTTGAAATCTCCATCAGCATTTACTGTTGCCGTAATAGTGAGTGTAGCATTGGCTGCACTGGCAAGACTACCAACCGACCATATTGGCGATGACCATGTACCTGAAGATGGAGTTGCACTTACAAAAGTATAGCCGGAAGGTAATACATCTGTTACAGACACATCATTAGCTGTATTATAACCACCGTTTGAAGCAGTAAGTATGAAATTAACGGTAGAGCCGACCTCAGGAGTTGTATTGTTAATCGTCTTAGTGATTGATAAATCAACAGGATCTCCACCCTGAGGCGTTACATTTGCCCACGAATCACCTATTCTCAACTCATCAACATCAGCATTAACAACACCAAGTCCGGTTCTAAAGCTAAATCCGGTAACATTAAGCAACACACCGCCTGTAATACCTGCAAATGTTGGTGTGGGGTCTGTTGAGGATCCAAGATCGGATGCAGCAGGATTAATCCATACGTCGGTAGTTCCACCATTAGCAGTAGCACTTGTTGTGTATTTTACAACTACAAGTACATTATTGTTTATTGACATATCAGCAGTAGAATGAGGTGTTCCTGAGCCACCATCAACAGTTATTTGATAATTGGAACCACTTGGAGCAATTTTTACATTTGGAGCGAGTATTCCTGAACTGTTTGTTGTACCTCTCAAGGAAGCTAACCTAGTTGATGCACTTGGCACCGCTTTGACTTTCATTATAAAAGAGAAATAAACTGGTGTTGTAATTGTGGTAGAAGTAAGAACCATTCTTTCATCTACTGCACTTCCGGTATTAACAAGATTAATGTCGTTTAAACTTGTTGCAGAAGTCAAAAGACCCGGATAAGTCAAAGAACCTACCTGAACTTTTGCACTTTTTGTAGATCCATAATTCCAATTTCCAGTTGAAGAACTGGTAGCCGGATTAACTGCAGGAGATACAGGTCCTGTTGAAAGACCAAGATTTCCGACTGGATAATCAAAAGAATCATAATAATATGATTGCGAATACGTGATAAACGTTGTTGCAATAAATGCAATAAAAAGAGAATAAACTTTTTTCATGATTTTTAATTTTAAATTGTGAGATTCAATTTTAAGACTTTTTGTTAATCGCAATATTTGAGTTTATGAATGTATTTTATCAATTCCTTAGGCCTGTCAGTCTGAATGATTGTTGCCCCTTTCTTTATTAACCACCCCCAGGTTTCATCGGGTTTTTTATCTTCAACGGCTATATCATCGTCATGCCCTGCATTGTGTTCCGGCCACAGTGCGTTGAACCAAACCGGATTCTTTTTGCGTATTTCCGGTATTCTGGGGAGTATCCGAACCGTATCGGTTGAAAAAACTGTTTGAATAATGGTTCTTTTGTGCCATTTGTAGCTGTCAATTATTATATCAGTTTCGGGGCTCGATGGATTTACAACAACCATCAAATAAAGAAGCG
>CAIRSO010000523.1 GCA_903881215.1 uncultured Bacteroidia bacterium | reverse complement strand
GCTCCTACCAAAGTGGTATAATCCGCGGTAGATAATTTTACTGATTCAGGTATAACGATTAGAGTTGGTTCATCTACAAGAGCCAGTTTATCTAAACCATCTTGTAATCCGTACATCGTTGCCTTTGCGGTAGATGCATCCCCAACAAGATCTATCGGATGAGTGGATTGATAGGTACCAACGGATACAATGTAACACTGACCTCCTCCATTCTCGAAAAACATCTTCACGCTGAAATAAAGCAGGTAATAAAGTGTAGGTTCGGTGAAGGAGGTGAGTGTAAGTGCGCCAAGGCTATCAGTACCCACCGTGATGGATATGGAGTCTTCATGCTGCAAACCGAAATAGGTCTCGTATTCCTTTAGCGAATAAATCTTGGTAGGAACAAGAATAAGATCATCTGCCATTTTTTTAGTGGCAAAAGAAGTATAGCCGATAAATGCCGGAATGGCAGTTTCCACTTCTGCAACGGAAGGTGGAAAAACTGAAATTTCTTCCACGTAAACATCTGGTGTTCTGTAAGTTGTCATAATTGCTCTTTTTTATGGTTTTGAAATTTGTATGATTATATCTGAATTGGATCGATCGATTCCCGGTAATGGTAAATGTTTCAATAACACATCTGAATTTTTGCTAAGCTGAATCTTTCTTCTGGCTTTTTCTAACCTCGGTACCGGAGTCTGCGATTTAAATAGTACGACACTTGTGCCGCTACCGGCAAGCAAGGAAGGTGAGATGTCTGTGGCTACGAATGAGCCCTGATTAACTTTGGTAAATTGTACCTGAGGTCTGGAGTCTTCGTTATATCCGGCATCTAAAACGGATAATTTGTTCAAATCTGTGGTAGTATAGTTTTTGCCAACGATATAATATTTTAGTACTTCCTCCTTTGCCACAAAATTCAGTGTAAAAACAGGTGGGACAGGTGTAAAAAAGCTGTTGGACACATTAATCTCAACGATCCCAAAAACTGGTTTCCCGGCCAGATCCGGATCAATATAATAGAGGCTCTTTTTTGTTGAACTACCTTGTTTTTCATTCACTGAGTAAATATTTGCAGCATAACCCCTCAAGTCTAATGGTACCGGAGTCGTATCAGTCACATTTGAAACAATTTCAGTTTGCAGAACATTGTTTAAATAATCCTTTACGGTGACGGTCACCGGCCTGGCAGTTTTGGTCAAAGGATAAGCAAACAAAGGTCCGGCTACAAGCATTTCAACAGGAAGATCCAGGGAAGTTGGAGAGGTTGTATTTCGGTAAAGTGGCGTTGTTCCAGGCTTAAAAACAAGTTTTGTGATATTGGTAAAAAAAGGATTGACCAATTTAAGTCCGATGCGAATAGTGATTCCAGATACTGCAACTACCGGCGTACCTGACTCGTCCTTCTCACATAGGAAATAGCAAATTCCCTTGCTTACCCTGGTGATAACTCTTCTGTCGCGCAAGATCAAATTGCTATCGGCTGGAATAAGAAATTCAAAATCCTGACAGCCACTTGTGTAATAGGAGTGAGCAATTTTCACAGAAAAAAGTATGCCAAAAGATGTGCTCATTTGTTGTGAATATTGGTTTTGATATTGATAATTGGTTTCTGAATGGCTGCAACAAATTCATCCTGAACAACTATCATTCTTATCTTGTAAGCAACTGAAGGCAAATATTTTGCCCCCATATATGCCCAAATCTGGTTGAGTTGTTCAACACCCAACGTTTCAAGTTCAATGGTAAGTTTCCCGATTTTTACCGGTAGTGCAGGATATTCTTCTGACTGAAAAACCGGATGTGACTGAAAGAATCCAAGGATCAGACTTATGGCCTTCCAGGCTTCATCATAGTTGACAAAATTTGCGGCAAACATCGCATGCAGGATGAACTTCAATTCAGGTTCCCGTCTAAGATGCTGCCCATCAACATAGGTAAATTCAGGTATCTGGGCTTTAAAAATATGATCTTCCTGCAGGTTAAAAATTGTTAGCGCAATCGAGTCGTCCTGAAATGCATACTTCCCCAAATCGTTGACAATTTTTGACAATTTCACCTCCACATTGGTAGCGTTTGTTCTCGTATGGATATAAGTATTTACCTCATCCCTAAGGAAGATTAAAGCCTGATCGATCATATTTCTAATTTTTTTCGGCTTGCGCCCAATAGTTAAATTCGTTGATCCAAATCACTTGCCGGAAGTCAATCCTTCTCTCCTTCCTGGCAAAAACAATTGTACACTTGTTTCTCCTTTATCCAGAATG
>CAIRSO010000522.1 GCA_903881215.1 uncultured Bacteroidia bacterium | reverse complement strand
TTGCTTCGCTTCGCTACCAATCTGTCACCTCCTGTAGAATGTTTTACAAACTATACTTCTTTGTAAATTGCTTAGTAGCTATTGCTATTTTTATCCTCAAATATATATATCAATGCCAGTGCAGAAATTCCCATTGGGGAGCGAGAAACGATACAACGATTATTCAGCTTATTTCAGGAAGCGGTTTGAAGGCCGTGTGCAAAAAATATCTCTGGATGCCGGTTTTACATGTCCGAACAGAGATGGTTCCAGGGGGAAAGGTGGTTGCACTTATTGCAACAACAAGAGCTTTAATCCGGATTACTGCAGGATAGAACAAAATATCTCTGCACAGATACTTAAAGGGATCGACTTTTTCTCCGGCAAATATCCTACCATGCGTTATCTTGCCTATTTTCAGGCTTATAGTAATACATATGCACCGGTGGAAATTCTTAGGCATGCCTATGAGGAAGCCTTGAGTCATCCGGAGGTAATCGGATTGGTGATTGCTACACGTCCTGATTGCTTGAGCGAAGAAGTTCTTGACCTGCTATCTGAGTTCTCAGAAAGGTGTTATGTTGCTGTAGAATTGGGTATGGAGAGCATGAATGAAGCGACCTTGCGGCGTATCAACCGCGGACATTCTGTTCAGGAATCGGTGGATGCCATACATCGGATCGCTGAAAGAAGAATTGATAATTGTGTCCATCTGATACTCGGTCTGCCCGGCGAAGAGGATGCAGATTTTATTGGGATGGCCAAAACTATCTCCGGACTACCTGTTCAGAGCATCAAGTTACATCAGCTTCAGATTCATAAGGGAACGGCGATGGCATCAGAATATATGATTAATCCAGCTGCTTACAACTTGTTTGAAGTTGAGCAATACGCCGATTTGGTTGTACGATTTCTGGAAAATCTTTCTCCCGACATCATTGTGCAAAGATTTGTCAGCTCTGCTCCGGCAGGTATTGTGATCGGCCCAAACTGGGGGCTCAAGAACTACGAGTTTGTTGCCAAGGTAGAAAAGCTAATGAAGGAGCGTGATACCTGGCAGGGGAAATTAATTTGAAAATTTGAAGATGTGAAAATTTGAAAATGAATCCTGCGAACGAATGCCTTAATTTTCAAATTTTCAAATTCCCCAATTTTAAAATTATCTCTTTCCGGCAGCTACAGCGTACATGCTCTCAGGATCAAGATAGGTGAAAGCGAGTTCGCGAATTCGTTCCGGGGTAATGGTTTTGATCGTTTGAATGATAGTGTCAAAATAGCCAACATCAAGTCCGGCTTCATACAAGGATGAGAAGCTTTGGGAGCGTGCAAAGGGTCCGTCAAAATCTTCCAGCATCCGGCCCAAAAGAAAACTACGTAGTGGTTCGAGTTCTGATTCAGGAACCAGTTCTTCCCTCAGTCGTTGCATTTCGAAGAAAATTTCCTTGATGGCGTCGTCAGTCTTTTCTGCAGTGACTTCTGCATGAACCATGAATAGGGCCTCTCTGACAAATGAAACAACGGAGGCGTGAATCCCATATGTATAACCTTTTTCTTCACGAAGATTACTCATTAGTCTTGAACCAAAATATCCTCCCAGAATGGTCGTTACCAATTTCAAACCGGCTGAATCGGCGTGATGCTGATTTGGGACAAATTTACCAATGGTGATGGCATTTTGATTGGCACTTTCACGCTCAATAAATACCCTTCTCTCTTGCGAACTTTGAACCTGAGGTTGGTCCTTTTTGAATGGGAAAGGGGTACCCCATGCGGTACCAAAATTGTCAACAATCATTTTTTGCACTCCTTCATCAACATCTCCGGAAGCAAACAATGTGGCGTTTGCCGAATAATAATGTCTGCGATAATGGCTTTTGGCCCCTTCGAGGGTTGCCTCGTCATAAGCATCCGGTGAAGGGATTGGTGCATAAGGATGACCAGAACCCATAAGGGCCCGCATAAAAAACCGTTGTGCAACGAGTCCGACTTTTTCTGCATCAACCAAAGCCCGCTGTTTACGTTTTTGTCTAATGATCTCAAATTCGTTTTCAGGGAAAGAAGCATCCTGAATGACTTCTGCGAGTAACGGTAACAAATGGGGCAGATGTTTCTTCAATGACAATAAGGAGATGTAATTGTTGTCAAAATATGGGTGAGAGCTAAACTGAGCACCATAAAAGTCAATCCGATCCGCAATTTGACGGGCTGTTTTGCCTGAGGTACCTTCCGAAATCAACGATGCAGCCATTAAACTTTCGAGTTTGGCATTTTCATACCAGGTGCCGGCTTTGAAGCTGAAATCAAGTTTAACAACCTCCTGGGTTCCACCATAAAGGGTAAAAAGGGAGGTTCCACCTGGCAGTAGTAGATGTATCGGTTCGACAAAATCAATTTTCTCAACAGAGTTTACCGGAGGGGCTATTTTCCTGAATGCACTCATTTTTTTGTATTTTGAAGAGACAGGTAGTTTAATGTGTTGCGGTTTCCCTTTCTAAAGAGCCAACCTGCTGTTTCCAATAGATCGGAGGCGGTTATTTCGAGGTAATGCTGACCCTGTCGGTTTATCTCGGCAGCATCGCCCATTATTTCGAACGAGGCCAGTTGAATAGCCTTTTCGAGGTATCCTATTTCGTTTAGCAATAGATCTGCCTCTACCCTGTTTTTTACTTTTTCGAGTTCATAGTCCGAGATGGCCGTTTCGGCGGTTATCATGATCTCTTCCAGCATTTTTTCTCTGGCAACATGAATGTCTATTCCATGGGAAGCTTTTCCGGTGGCAACAAAGAGTCCGGGTTCACTTTCCCCCGATAGGTAGGCATCTGCCTCTGTGAAAAGCTTTTGCTCTTTCACGAGCTTAACCTCAAATCTTGACGAACTACCGTTTGAAAGGATGTCTGACAAGAGATCCAGAACATAAAAATTTTTCTCCGTCCGGCCACCCATGTGCCAGGCAACATAAAAGGTGTCTATAGGGACATCACGGTAGACGGTAATTTCCCGGTCGACTTCCTGTGGCGGTTCTGTTTGCTGGGGATATGGGGCAATCTCCCGGTAGGGGATGTCGTTGAACCACTTCTCCGCCAGTTTAAATGCCTGTGCTGATTCGATATTGCCGCTTATCACCAGAACTGCGTTATTTGGCGCATAATGGTGGAAGAAAAAGTCTTTTACATCATCAAGAGTTGCCGATGCAATATGCTCGGGTACCAGTCCGATGGTTGGCCAGCGATAAGGATGTACCTTGTATGCCAGGTCGCGAAGTATATGCCAGACATCCCCGTAAGGTTTGTTGAGATTGCGTTGTCTGAACTCTTCGATCACTACTTTTTTCTGGATATCCAGTCCTTTTTTTGAGAATTTCGGACCAATCATTCGGTCCGATTCGAGCCACAAGGCAGTCTCTATATTGTTGGCCGGCAGTGTGATATAATAATTGGTAAGGTCGTTGGAAGTGAAGGCATTGTTGGCACCTCCGGCACGTTGAACGGCTGTATCGAAATCCGGTACATGCACAGAACCCGCAAATGTGAGATGCTCAAAAAGATGAGCAAAGCCTGTCTGATTCGGGTTTTCGTGTTTGGAACCAACATTGTAGCAAACATTAACTGCAACAAACGGTGTACTGCGATCGGTATGAACTATGACTGAGAGTCCGTTCTTTAATATTGTTTTGTCAAATTGAATCATAAAAGGCAAAAATAAACCTGATTTTCCATGCCACAACAGGTTTTTTTGGAAAAAAGTTTTTCAAAGATAGTGAATCCTTTTGTATGCAAGGTTTTCCTTTGTTGTTCTAATCGGAATGGTGTAATAATACCAAAACTTTAATTTTGAAAACAATCCAGCCTTATGACCAAAAGAGGTTTAGTTTTTATACGATATAAATAACATAAAAGCTGTTCTATAACATTTAAAAAAGTTGACTGAGGATTAATTAATTTGTAAACTCGCAAGGTTAAAGAAACTATCCGAAAGAATGAAGGCTATATTGGTTTCATAATGGATTTTTTAAAGCCCTTTTACTTATAATCAGACATCTTACATCCAAATTAATTTAACAATGGAAAAATCAGAAAAATTGAAGACAGTAAAATTTTACAGCGGAGAGGAGACTCCTCTTGAAATGCACAAAGTCAGGGTGGTTCAAAAACTAAACCTATTGCCTGTCGAAGAACGTAAAGATGCCATCTTTGGAGCCGGGTTCAATACATTTCTTCTGATGAACAAGGACGTATTCCTGGATATGCTTACAGATTCAGGCACCAATGCAATGAGTGATAACCAGATAGCTGCCATGAGCGTTGCCGATGATTCCTATGCCGGATCAGCAAGCTACACCAAACTTGAGAAGGCCATTCTGGATGTTTTTAACCAGAAATATTATTTGCCTGTTCATCAGGGTCGGGCAGCAGAGCATATTATCTCCAAAACATTTATTCAGCCAGGCAAGGTTGTACCAATGAACTACCACTTTACAACCACCAAGGCACACATCGAAATGTGTGGTGGAGTTGTGGAAGAGATTTACACCGAGGAGGCGTTGAAAACCAAGAGTAACTTTCCGTTCAAAGGGAATATGGACATTGGAAAACTCAACAAGGTGATCGAGAAATGGGGAGCAGAAAATGTTGCTTTTATCCGTTTCGAGGCTGGCACGAACTTGATAGGAGGTCAGCCGTTTTCGATGCAAAACCTTCGGGAAGTCTCTGTCATTGCGAAAAAGCATGGCATCAAAGTTCTGATGGACACCAGTCTTATCAACGAAAACCTCTATTTTATTAAAATTCGCGAAGAAGGTTATCAGGATGTATCCCTGAAAGACATAATGCATGAGATGTTGAGCTACACCGATTTCTCCTATTTCTCCGGGCGCAAAGTGAGCTGCACCAGGGGAGGAGGCATTTGTACCAACGACCATTCAATCTACATGATGATGCGCGATTGGGTACCGCTTTTCGAAGGATTTCTCACCTATGGAGGGATGAGTGTTCGCGAAATTGAGGCAATGGCAGTGGGATTGTATGAGTCACTGGACTTTGATGTTATCAGTCACTCCCCAACTTTTATCAAATACCTGGTAGATGCCCTTGATAATGCAGGTATTCCTGTTATCACCCCATCCGGTGGTTTGGGATGCCACCTGGATGCAGGCCAATTTATCAGCCATGTGCCACAAGAACAGTATCCTGCAGGTGCATTGGCGGCTGCTTTGTACGTTGCATCCGGAATTCGGGGAATGGAGCGGGGAACGATTTCAAGCGTTCGCGATGCCGATGGAAAAGATATTCTGGCCGATGTGGAATTGTTGCGATTGGCTTTCCCCAGGAGGGTTTTCACTTTGTCGCAAGTTAAATATGCCGAAGACAGGATTAAATGGCTGTACGAAAACCGGCACCTTATCGGTGGATTGGAATGGATCGAAGAGCCACCGGTGCTGCGTTTCTTCGTGGGTAAATTAAAACCCATTGGTGACTGGGTCGACAAGCTTGTGGCCAAATTCCGCGCTGATTTTGGAGAGAGCCTCTAGTACCCTGAAGTTAAATATAAATTTCAAACGCCCTGCAGATATTGGTTTGCAGGGCGTTTCCAATTTGAAGAAGGTAGCAAACAACCAGATGGAACTCCCAATGATCATCCATCTGAGCGAAAAGGATATTTTCATGGTTGTTTCATTTTTTATTACCTAAATTTGTTGTTGAGGAACAATGATTGTATCACAATCTCAATCAAACAGAACACAAATTTTTTAAAATTTGCATCATGGAAAATAAGGACGATTTAATTGGAAAAGCAAAGGAAATGGCTGATAAAGCTGAAAAAATGATGGAAGAGGGTTTCGACAAAGACAAGGAAAGTTTTGAGAAAGCCAAAGAAAGTGAGACCTACGCTAAGCTCAATGATCTCATGGGTCAGGTAACCGGTTATGTTGACAAGAAAATTGAAGAATACAAGCAAAGCGATATTCCCGGCAAGGTAGAAAACATGCGGGATAAGGCCGAAACCAAAGCCGAAACATTGATCGATCAGGCCAAGGCATATGGCAATATACTTGCCAATGACATGGAGCAAATGATCGAGGATGTCAAAGGGAAGATATCGGGCGACGGGAAGAAGAAGGTTTAAACAAACTCCCTCATTGATTTCTGAATCAGCTCGATCGCTTCGTTCATCTGTGCCTCGTTGATAATCAGCGGCGGAGTAAAACGGATGGTGTGTTCGTGGGTGGGTTTGGCCAGGATGCCGTTCTCTTTCATCACCAGGCAAAGATCCCAGGCCTGTTTGCCGTTGACCGGACGAATCTGGATTGCATTCAGCAATCCTTTGCCGCGGACTTGTTCAATAAGTGGAGAATCGAATGCCTTCATCTTTTCGCGGAAGATCTTGCCCATGTTGGTGGCATTTTCAGAAAGCTTTTCGTCAAGCAAAACATTCATAGCCGCCAGAGATACCTTTGCAGCCAATGGATTTCCACCATAAGTTGAACCATGCTCACCGGGACGGATTGTCAGCATAATTTCATCATCGGCCAGCACGCAGGATACAGGATACATTCCTCCTGAAGCAGCTTTACCCAAGATAAGCAAATCCGGACGTACCCCTTCGTGGTCGCAGGCCAGCATTTTACCGGTCCGGCACAATCCTGTCTGTACCTCATCAGCAGCTAGTAAAACGTTGTACTCTTTGCACAATTGCGCTGCTTTTTTCAAATAATTATCTTCAGGGACATAAACTCCGGCCTCTGCCTGAATCGGCTCTACAAGAAATCCGGCAGTATGCGGATGACTCAACTCTTTTTCCAGAGCTTGCAGGTCGTTGTATGGAATTCTGACAAATCCGGGAGTAAACGGACCATAATCGCCGTACGAATCCGGATCTGAAGACATGGAGATGATGGTGATGGTGCGGCCGTGAAAGTTGCCGTCACAAACAATGATCCGTGCTTGATTTTCGGGAACTCCCTTAATTTTGTACGCCCACTTGCGAATCAGTTTCAAGGCAGTCTCATCACCTTCGGCCCCTGAATTCATCGGCAGGATCTTGTCGTAACCGAATAGCTTGGTCATATATTCTTCCCATTCGCCCAATACATTGTTGTAAAAAGCGCGGGAGGTCAGGGCAAGTTTACCGGCTTGGTCGACAAGGGCTTTTACAATCTTTGGATGACAGTGGCCCTGGTTGACGGCAGAGTAGGAGGCAAGAAAATCGAAATATCGCTTACCTTCCACATCCCAGACAAAAACACCTTCACCTCTTTCCAAAACTACAGGAAGTGGTGGTAATTATGGGCTCCGTAAAGTTCTTCTCTGTCTATATAATCTTGTGTTTTCATCTTATTTTGTTTGAAAGGTTTCACTTATAAAATTGAACGAAGCTAAAATATTTTTACAAAAGTAAATATGATTTATGCTTTATAGATTAATGTCGTAATATTCTTTTTTCAAATGTGTTTGCCTTAACTTTATACAAATGGCTATAAGCAATATGGAACAGAAAGATCATTCTCTTCAGGGTTTTATCAAACCGCAATATGAAACACTCATTTTTCTATTCAGAGGTTTCAAAGTAATGATAGATTCGGATTTGGCGATGTTGTATGGTGTTCCAACCAAAAGACTAAAGGAACAAGTTAAACGTAATATTGATCGGTTTCCAGAAGATTTTATGTTTGAACT
>CAIRSO010000521.1 GCA_903881215.1 uncultured Bacteroidia bacterium | reverse complement strand
TATCTCCGGTTCAAAAAAATCAAATTAGATATTTAAGTATCATTATACCTGACAGGTTTCCAAAACCTGTCAGGTGTAAAAAAATAAACCTGACAGGTTTTCAAAACCTGTCAGGTTTAATATTACACGATTGTCTCTATTTTGACTTTAACCATATCCCTTCCATCTCTTCGAGTGTCTTACCTTTGGTTTCGGGAACCATTTTCCAGACAAAAACGAAAGACAGCAAGCTCATGGCTCCGTAAAACCAATAAGTTACACCACCGCTGAATTCCATCATGGCAGGGTAGGTGGAAGAAATAAAATAGTTGGCTGCCCATTGTGAAGCTACCGCGATGGCAATGGCCCTGCCTCTGATTTTATTAGGGAAAATTTCAGAAATCAATACCCAGCAGATCGGTCCCCACGACATCATAAAGGAAGCAGTATAAATGATAATAAATATCAATGTGCTGATTCCGATCACTTTCATGAACGCAAGCGCACCAATGGCAAACATACCCACTGCCATGCCAATTGATCCAATCATGAGCAAGGGTTTGCGGCCATATTTGTCGACAGTCGCAATGGCAATCACCGTAAAGATTACATTGATCAGTCCCATGACAACCGTTTGAAGCATCGATGCATCTTTCGCTGCACCAATACTTTCAAAGATCCGCGGAGCGTAATACAATGCCACATTTATGCCCACAAATTGCTGAAATACGGAAAGAAGGATTCCGATGACAATCACCACTTTCCCATAGGCAAAAAGCTTTTCAGAAGAAGCCTCCACCGATTTCTTGATATCCTTCAGGATCGAAAGAGCCTTCTCTTTTCCATTGATTTTGGTCAAAATGGAAAGGGCCTCTGCATCCTTGTTGTTCAAAGCCAGGTACCTCGGAGTCTCGGGCACGAAAAGAAGAAGCAAGGCAAAAATCCCGGAAGGTATGGCTGCTGAAGTAAACATCCAGCGCCAGCCGACGGTATTGATCCACTCCAACGTCTGACCGTGTGCAATCCCATAGTTTACAAAATAGACCACCAACATGCCAAAGATGATGGCAAACTGGTTGAAGGAAACCAATCTTCCCCTGATCTCAGCCGGAGCTATCTCACCAATATACATCGGACAAACAGCCGAAGCGATGCCAACACCGATGCCTCCAATAATCCGGTAGAAATTGAACATGAACAAAAGCCCCATCGTTGGCTCCCCTTTGGTGAAAAAGAAGGTTTCGGGCCAGCCAGAGCCAAGTGCTGAGGCAAAAAACAGGAAGGCCGAAAGCATCAGGGAGTTTTTCCTACCAAGCTTGGAAGCTGCCAGGCCGGAGATCATTCCACCGATGATGCAACCGATCAGGGCACTGGAGATGGTGGCACCATGTGCCAGCGAGCCCAGACCCAGACCATTGATCAGGTAAAGCTGTATCGATTTTTCAGCTCCTGAAATTACAGCCGTGTCGTATCCAAACAAGAGTCCGCCCAAAGTGGCCACCATCGTAATGGCCACAACATAAGATGTGCTGTGCTTCTTCATCGAATTAAATGTAGCCGTTAATCAACTGTTCCAGCATCTCTTGTTTTCCGCTGATCTGCTTTGGCTCACCAACTTCCTTGGCGATATTGTATAAATCAGTCAGGTTAAGCTTTCCGGCTTCATAAGCTGCACCTTTCCCTGAATCGTAAGAAGCATAACGGTTGGCCTTCAACTTCAGATAGTCTGAATCCTTTAATAATTTGTCAGCAATCACCAGTGAACGGGCAAAAACATCCATTCCTCCAATATGTGCCAGGAAGATATCTTCCATATCAGTAGAATTCCGGCGGGTTTTTGCATCGAAATTGATACCTCCGGTGGTGAATCCACCTGCCTGGATAATTTCAAGCATCGCTTCGGTAATTTCATAGATGTTGGTTGGGAATTCGTCGGTGTCCCATCCGTTTTGGTAGTCTCCCTTGTTGGCATCAATGGATCCAAACATACCATTGTCACGTGCAGTACGCAATTCGTGAGCAAAAGTATGACCGGCTAAAGTGGCATGGTTGACTTCAATATTCAATTTGAAATCATTCTCCAAACCATGGGCTCTGAGGAAGCCGATCACAGTCTGGGTATCGAAATCATATTGGTGCTTCATCGGCTCCATAGGCTTTGGCTCGATCAGGAAAGTTCCCTTGAATCCAAGCTTGCGGGCGTGGTCGCGGGCTGTGGCAAGGAATTTGCCCATGTGCTCGAGTTCCCTTTTGGTATCCGTGTTGTGCAGACTCATATAACCTTCACGTCCTCCCCAGAAAACATAGTTGGTTCCGCCCAGGGCAATGGTCGCTTCCATGGCGTTCTTCACCTGAACAGCAGCATTGGCCAATACATTAAAATCTGGATTAGTCGCAGCACCGTTCATGTAGCGCGCATTAGAAAAAACATTGGCAGTTCCCCAAAGCAGCTTGGCTCCGGTGGCATTCTGACGCTCTTTGGCGAAGTCGATCATGTCGGCCAGCCTCTTTTCAATCTCGAAAACAGAACCGTCACCTACCACGTCGGTATCGTGAAAACAGTAAAACGGTGCGCCGATTTTACTGATAAATTCAAACGCAGCATCCATTCTCTCTTTGGCAGCAGTCATCTTGTCTGATGAGCCAACCCATGGGAAGATCTGTGTTCCAGGACCAAACGGATCGCCACCATCGCCGCAGAAAGTATGCCAATAAGCTACCGCGAAACGCAGGTATTCCTTCATTGTTTTCCCTAGAACAATAGCATTGGCATCATAATATTTGAATGCCATGGGATTTTTGGACTTTGGTCCTTCGTACTTAATCTGGTCTATACCCGGAAAATACTCTTTGTTACCTCTAAAGACTGTCATGATGTTTAAATTTTAAATATTTGATTTATAACTGTTCGTTTTATCTCTATTAATATTTCATTTACAATTTTAATTTTCGTTCATTGCCGTCTGCTTTAGCTGACGGTTGAAGATTCAAGAGTGAGACAGGGCTTTAGCCAAACCTTCCCAATTAGGCTAAAGCCGGTTTTGTATTTATTCTTCATGTCCGTCAGCTAAAGCAGACGGCAATGAAAGAAAAATCCCTTGTATTATTCACTCTCAACTCTCCACTCTCCACTCTCCACCATAAACGCCGCTCACTTCTACAACTGTTTAACTAGCTGTTTC
>CAIRSO010000520.1 GCA_903881215.1 uncultured Bacteroidia bacterium | reverse complement strand
GGTGTATTGCCTCTTTTGACTAGACTACAAACACAGACTATTTAAAAACTTTCAATTTTAATCTAATTTGCTTATGAACAGAACTAAAGTTAAGCTCTGGCAAAGAATGCTTTTATTTTGCGTGTTGCTTTTGTTGAATCAACAGCTTTTTTCGCAAATCAAAGGTAGAGTGACAGATGCAAGCGGGGCACCAATCCCCGGAGCAACAATTCTCGAGAAAGGAACAAGTAATGGTGTTATTTCCGATTCAAATGGAATGTATCAGCTGAGAATTCAAAAGGTGCAAGGAGCAGTACTGCTCTTTTCGTTTGTTGGAATGGAGGCGCAGGAGATTCCGGTAAACGGGAAATCAACCCTAAATGTGACGTTAAAAGAGCTGACCCAGGCCGTCGATGAGGTGGTCATTGTTGGCTATGGATCGCAGAAGAAAGCTACTGTAACCGGTGCGATTACTTCGGTAAATGCCGCAGAACTGATCAAATCACCGACCGGTAGTTTAACCACTGCCTTGGCAGGACGTTTGCCAGGCTTGATAACCATGCAGCGGTCGGGTCAGCCTGGCGCCGAATCTCCCACGTTGCGTATCCGCGGAGTAAGCACATTAAACGGTGCCGATCCGCTGGTTATTGTAGACGGGATTGAACGATCCTCCGGCTATGTGCCATCTGGTGAATCTGCCGGCGGTGGCGGTTTAAGTGGTTATGAACAGATCAATCCGAATGATATTGAAAGCATATCCATTCTGAAGGATGCTTCCTCTACAGCAGTTTACGGTGTCAGGGGAGCCAACGGGGTCATCATCATTACTACCAAAAAGGGAGCAAGGGGGAAACCGAAAATTTCGGTTTCCGGTAACTATGGCATGTCTACGCCCATTCGTCTCCGCAACAATGTTTCCTCCTATGAATGGGGAAAGTACGTCAACGAGGGGAACGCCAACGATGGAGTTGCTCCGGCCATGACGGACGCGAGATTGCAGCATTTTCTGACAGGAGACAGTCCAATTTTATACCCGAGCATTAATTATGTGGACTACGTTTTAAATGATTTTGCGCCCCGTCAGGATTATAACATTAGCATGAACGGCGGAACAGAGAATGTCCGCTATTTTGTATCAGCCGGTTATCTGAACGAAGAGGGTCTGGTGAAGGACATTGGCTATGGGTTTGATCCCAATTACCACTACAACAGGCTAAACCTGCGGTCTAACCTTGATTTTGATTTTACAAGTTCTTTGTCGGGAAGCATAAACATTGATTCACGTATAGAAAACAGAGGTGGGCCAAATGCCCCTTACGATGCTGCCTTTTTCTGGAAAATGTCGCAGGCAGCACCTTATCTTTCTCCGGGTTTTGTCGATGGTAAATATGTTGTAGCAGCTACCAACAGCGACGGTACGCCGATTATGAACTGGATCCTTGGAGGGGGAAATTACCGGTCGATGCAAACTACGGTTAACACGGTATTTTCTTTGAAACAAAAACTCGATTTTATCATCAAAGGATTGTATGCCCAGGGTAAATATTCCTATGATAGCTGGTATGTTGAAAAATATACCCGTTCGAGGACTTATGCTACCTATACTCCTATTGATGTGAACGGAACCATCTATTATAAACAAGCCGGTGCAGATGGCCAGCTGAATTATACCATGGATCCTGATAACACCGCCAACAAGAGGAGGAAAAATTATTTGGAACTGTCTCTTAATTATGCCGGAACTTTCGGGGAACATGCAGTAACGGCACTTGCCCTTTATAATCAGTCCAAAAGCTATTTTTCAGAAGGTCAATACCGCGACATTCCAAGAGCTTATCTTGGATTGGTAGCAAGGTTTACCTACAGCTTCCGCAACCGCTACCTCGCTGAGTTTAACTTTGGATTAAACGGATCGGAAAATTTTCCGAAAGGAGATGGAAAGCGATTTGGTAAATTCCCTGCCTTCTCGGTAGGATGGATAGCCACGGAGGAAGCTTTTATGAAACAATTTCATTTTCTGAATCTTTTGAAATTGCGCGGTTCGTATGGTACAGTGGGAAATGATCAGATTGGTGGCCAGCGCTTTTTGTATGTTTCCGGTTCTTTTGCCAATATTCCCGGAGGATACACGAACTACTTCGGAACAGAAACATCGACCCAAAGCTACCTCGGTCTTCAGGAAGGAAGAATGGCCAACCAGGACATTTCCTGGGAAGTTGCCAAAAAAGCAAATATTGGACTTGAAACTAAATTATTCAAGAATCAACTGTCATTAAACATTGATATTTTTAAGGAAAACCGCAGCAATATCCTGACCTATATGGCGACCATTCCCTGGATGATGATGCCGGATATGAGGTACGGATCAACAGGCTGGGCTACAGGAAGTATTGCCCCCCCCGCCAATTATGCGAAAGTAGAAAACAAAGGCTATGAAATTGAGGTGGGATGGGATTCCAAAATTGGGAAGCTAGGTTATAACATCAAGGCTTCTCTTGCTCACGCGGAAAATAAACGGACGTTGATTTCTGAAACAAACCAGGATTATCCCTGGCTATACCAGCAAGGGAAAAGTATCGGCCAATATTACGGGTATATCGCTGAAGGTTATTACGATAGCTTTGCCCAGATCCATGATATCAATACGGCCTACTCAACTTTTGGCAAGAACCAGATACCGGGCGATATCAAGTACAAGGATATCAACGGGGATATGAAAATCGATGCCAACGATATTGTTCCGATCGGTTATTCCAACACGCCAAAGAAAACATTCAGTTTCAACCTGGGTATCGATTACAAAGGATTCGATCTCTCTGCTTTGTTCCAGGGAGTTGCCCAGGTCAGTTATATTCCGGGCGATGAAGCCCAGATTCAATTTTACGGTGGCAACAATGCCTTTGATTGGGTGGTTAACAGGTGGACCCCTGAGACCCGTGATGCCTCTACTTATCCGGTTCTCCACCAGACCGCTTACAACTACAGCTCAAGCAACGACTTTAGGACCTCAACTTACTGGTTGAAGGATGCTTCCTATATTAGGTTGAAAAATTTGGAGCTTGGTTTTAACGTTCCTGAGAGAATGACCAAGAGGATTAAAATTGGCACTGCCCGCATTTATCTGAACGGACAAAACCTCTTCCTTTGGGATAAACTGAAATACTGGGATCCTGAATCCGTTCAAAGCCGGTTGGTACTTCACCCGGTGATGAAAATTTATAATGTAGGTATTTCCATGACATTTTAAACGATATAAAGTATGAAACAGATTAGATCTATAATACTTACCTTTCTGGTAATTGGATTCATCACTGTCAGTGGGTTTTTTACATCGTGTAAAGATTATCTCGCACAGCCGCCATCTGCAACTTTGCCGATAGATACAGTCTTTTCGAACATTACAAATGCCGAAAAGGTTTTAGCCACTGCCTATTCATTGGTGCCATATGGTTTTCCTGCTGTTCAGGTGGGTGCCTGGTCGTATGCACTGCAGATCTATTTTAGTCCGGTATCCAATATTTCGGATGAATCGGATAATGCATGGCCCTCCGCTTTCCACAAATCCTATTACAACCAGGGGAAGTTGGACGCTACAGTTATATACCCATTTCTGGAAGACAAATGGTTGTTCAACTTTGAAGCCATCAGAAGTGCCTACCTGTTCATTGAAAACGTGGATAAAATTCCACAACCCCGACCTGCTCAGGCGTATATCAACAGATTGAAGGGGGAGGCAAGGGCCATCATCGGGATCAAATATTATGAGATGTTCAGAAGGTACGGTGGGATGCCATGGATTAACAAAGTTTATTCGCCCAATGATAAAGTTGATTTTACGCGTTTAACAATAGCTCAAACCGTTGACTCAATCGCGGCAGTCCTCGATAAGGCGGCCATCGATTTACCGGCCCGACTTGACGGCTCCGATTTTGGCAGGATCAATAAAGTAACAGTACTTGCCACAAAAGCCCGCATGTTTCTTTTTGCTGCCAGTCCATTGTTTAACGCTGCTGAACCTTACTTTCCTTTCGGGAAGCCCCAGGTCCTCTGCTATGGAAACGCCGACCCAAGCAGATGGAAAAAGGCTGCAGACGCAACAAAAGCTGCCATTGATCTTGCTGAGAGCAATGGATACAAACTGGTGAATACAGGGAAACCTGATGTCGATTATACAACGGCGGTAAAAGCGTTTCCTCCCTTGAATACGGAGATTATTCAAGGAACCCGAAATATGAAATCCATTTATGACGGTCAGGGCGATGGTCGGAATAAACCTTACAGTAAGACCATCTTTCCCGGAGGAACGCCGAGCATTATGCCACTTCAAAATGCGGTAGACCTATATGAAACGGTTGATGGAAAACCAACTGCACCTGATTATTTCAGTCAGCCAAATCCTTATGCCAAAGGCAAACTCGATCCAAGGTTCTACCAGACAATTTTGTACCATGGGTCAGCCTGGGACATCTATACCATGGACATGAGCCAAAGCCCTGCCGGCACGCCACTTGGTGACAACGTCGGAAGAATTGCCGGTCAATTCTACACGGGTTATTATTGCCTGAAATTCCAGTTTCCCGACTGGTTCAGAACAGGCGGAGCCACTCCGCACAGCTTCTGGCCTTATCTCCGGTTACCGGAACTTTATTTGATGTATGCGGAAGCATTGAATGAATACGAACCTGCCAATCCGGATATCAAGAAATACGTCAATCTCATCCGTAGCAGGGCCGGAATTGCTCAATTACCTGTTCTGGCAACGGATAACACCCAGGATGGAATGCGTTCCCGCATCCGGAATGAACGGGCAGTAGAATTAATGTTTGAAGGACACAGATATTTTGATCTGAAACGATGGAAGATGGGCAGTGTCATAGGGGGACCTGTTTATGGCATGAATACGGTTAAAACCGGAAGTGTCATCACCTTTGAAAGGTTTAAATATGAGGACAGGCTTTTTCCTCTAACAATGTACCTCTATCCGATTCCGTTGGATGATG
>CAIRSO010000519.1 GCA_903881215.1 uncultured Bacteroidia bacterium | reverse complement strand
TGATAATATAGAGATTAATCATACCGAAAGCAAAACGGTTACCAATTTATCCTTATTCTGCCCTGAATCAAAAGAGCAATTAAGCCAGTTGCTGAACGAAGATGGAGAGAGTACAATTGCTTACGACTTTAAGAAAAGAGGTGGCTGGATCACTACTGCTCCATTCAATACCTTCCGTAAAAATTCTGTTTATATGTTTACTGAAGGAAGTGTCTTTAATCATTTAAATAAAACCAGTACGTTTTCGATGGGCGCAATAGCAGATTTGAAACCCGGTTCAGTAAATGGATTAAACCATAGTGTGTTTCGCTCAGGTAAAGCCATTTTTATTCCTGTAAAAATTTAGAATATGGAAAATTCCATTAATGAAGTATATCAACTTGATATAGTCATTCTCACACCTTTGCATGTTGGGTCAGGGTCTGAGAAAGATTTGGTTAAGGGTATGGATTATGTTCAAAATGAGGGCCGTATTTATTGCCTTAACCAGAAGAAGGCATTAAATGAAATTGATATTTCTACATTTTCCTCTGCTTTGTTAAATAGAAATGAGGCACTACTGATCAATAAACTGGCAGGAAAGCTTGATATAGTATCTGATACAGTATATGAAATGTCAACCCCATCAGATAATGATATTAAGTCGTTCTTTAAGAGTGGATTAAACAATGAGCCTATTCTTCCGGGCAGTTCTGTGAAAGGAGCAATTCGTTCGATTCTCTTTAAACACTTAAAAGGTTTTAACACAAATGATGAAAGAGTAGTTTTTGGGAAAGCGGATGTGGGTGATGAATTCATGCGGTTTATAAAAGTATCGGATTCTGGTTTTGATCAGTTAAAACTTTCAAATACCAAAATTTTTAATCTGGTTAAAAATGGTGATAACTGGGAAGGGGGCTGGAAACATGGAGGCAATCAATCTGACACCAAATTTAGATCAACAGGTTTTAATACCCTCTATGAAGTTTTACCACCTAAAGCCTTTTCTAAAATTACATTATCCATTGCAGATAAAGCCTTTAATAACTTTTTAAGCATTAACCATCATTCGTTTGGAGCAAAAAAAGAGAATGTAATTTGCAAACCAATTGAATTTCTATTTAGTATTATCAATCAACACACCAGCATTTACATAAAAAAAGAAATTGAGTTTTATTCAAAGTATGGTAATAATGAAACGGATTTAATTATTTCATCATTCAATTATGTTTTAACTCAAATTCCGGATGATAATACCTGGTGCGTTTTAAAAATGTCAGCCGGAAGTGGATTTCACAGCATTACCGGGGACTGGCAATTCGATGATTATACTAATCAACCTGGTATATGGACTAACGGTCGAAATGAAGGGAAGAAAAAGTACAAATCACGTAAAATTGCAATCGGAGACTTTAAAGATAATTTTCAGTTTGCTCCGATGGGTTTTATAAGGATAGGGAGGAAGAGTGAAGAAGAACTTGAAAAAGACAGGTTTGAATTAGAAGCAAGATTGGAAGCTGAAACAAAAATAAAGGATGATCTCCTGAAAAAAGCCGAACAAGAGGAAATTGCCCATTTGCTGTCATTATCTGAAGAAAGGGATAGAATTAAGAGTATTGAGAACCAACGCCTTCAAAAAGAAGCTGAAGAAAAACAGGCAGAATTCCAGCGGCTAGAAGATATTAGACTAAAAGCCGAAGCAGATGAAAAAGCCCGGATTATGCGGTTGGAGCAAAAAATTGAAGGTGGCCTTGCGTTTCTTTCGACAACAAAAGATTTTGATGATGCTAAAAAGAGAATAGACGGTTGGATTAAGGTAGCTGACGTAGAACTGCTTCCTGAGAACCAACATCAATATCTCTTGGATGCACTAATCCGGCAATACAAGGATCCAAAAAATCGTGACAAAAAGAAATGGGCAGAACCATTCGATAAAAATCCTGTTTGGAGAAAAATTGCATCTTGGGTAGGCAATGATATAGCCAATAATTGGTATATCCAAATAATCAAATAGTGAATATCTTCAAAACATTTACTCCTTGTTCACGAACTCGACCGAGCGGAGACTATCCGGAAATTCCGGATAGTCCAACCCGAAGACAATAGAAAGGTTAATCGTTCTGTTGATTTTTTCAACCAATTGGTAGCATTTCATCAAAATTTAACACTATGTTTATCAACCTCTCCAACCACCCTTCCACTTTTTGGGAGAAAGACCAAATAAATGCAGCCAGTCTGTTTGGTTCAATCTCAGATCTTCCATTTCCCACCATTAGTCCCGATGAGGATACTGATACCATTGCCCGTTTAGCTGAAAGTTACGAAGTGAAAGTTCGAAAATTGTTGGCAAAAGAACCAATCGGTTTATTTGCAGTACATGTCATGGGAGAGTTTACTTTCTGCTTTTCCCTGGTTGCAAGATTGCAAAAAGCCGGGATTCTCTGTTTCGCTTCAACCACCCGCAGGCAAACGATTAATCACACCAATGGATCCAAAACAAGCAAATTTGTCTTTGTGGCTTTCAGAGAGTATCCTAATATTAATGCTGTTTAATGATCCCGAATGAAATCGATTCACATCGCAATTATCGGTGGCCAGCCTCTTCCCGTGCTTCAGGGCATTATTGAGTTTCCAGCAAACGAAACAATTCTTCTTCATAGTCATGAATCAATGGCAGTTGCCGAAAAAATAAAATCAGCATTGAATGGTTCTATTCAATTGCATTTGATCGATAATCCCAACGATTTCTATGCGATCCTATCCATCTGCCATGCCATTTCTGGTAAATATCCTGATTCAAAGTTTTATGTCAATATATCGGGGGGCACAAAAATAATGAGTCTTGGTTTGTTTGCCTACTTCAGCAATCGTCCGGAAGATGAAGTTTTTCTCCGCGATATTCGCGGGGGCCTCGTTA
>CAIRSO010000518.1 GCA_903881215.1 uncultured Bacteroidia bacterium | reverse complement strand
GGTTTTGAAAACCTGTCAGGTGTAAATCCAGGTGTAAATCCAGGTGTAAATCCCAGGGTAAAAAAAATGAAATTGCGGTTAACTTTTCCAAATGATTGTTGTACTTTTGCGACTGCTGAAAATAGAAACCAGTAATATGGAAGAAGGCTCGAGTAGAAACAAATTATTTATCCTGATGTAGTCGGGAAGATCGGCCTTTGTCTGTCTCCTGCGCTAAATCTCAAAAACGCAAAGGAGGCTTGTATGACTTCAACAGTCCCATTTTTTTTAAGCCGGATAATAGGTGCCAAAGTATTTGATCCACAAAGTAATTTTGTCGGAACGGTAAAAGATTTATTGCTCAGTGCAGAATTGTCCACGAATGTGGATACCCTTGAAAGACCCGTTGTTTATGGCATTTCGCTCAAAATAGGCAAAGAAATCCAGCACTTTTCTTTCGACTTCTTTGATATTTCCAAAAAGAAAAGGAAGTTGCTTGTTCGATGTAACAAGCTGGAAGAATTACCCCTAAATAAAAAGGAGGAAAGTATCCCTCTTGCGGCGCTGGTTATGGACAAACAGATTGTCGATCTGAATGGCCGCAAGGTAGTCCGCGTCAACGACGTCAGGCTTGCTACCATCAACAATGTTACCTACGCCATTGCCGTTGATGTAGGCATTGAGGGGTTGCTTCGACGCATAGGCATCAACCAAATTGTAAAATTCTTCTTTTCGCTGGTAAAATTAGATGTTCCTTCGAAATTCATTTCCTGGGACGATATGGAGGCTATTGACTACTCCAATCTGAGCATCAAGCTCACCTCAACCTATAGCAAGCTCAATACACTGCACCCTTCAGACCTTGCTGATATTATAGAGGATCTGGACAATCGTTCGCGTCAGTCGGTTTTCCTTGCCCTCGACGAAGAGATGGCCGCCGATGTATTGGAAGAGATGGAGCCAAAAGCTCAGCTCAAAATTATCGAAGGCATGACGGTCGAGAAGATGGCAGACGTGCTTGAGAAGATGCCGGCCAACGAAGCGGCTGATATCCTGGACTCTCTTGAAGATGAAAAGGCTGAACTGTTGCTGAATGAGATGGAAGCCGAATCCTCGTCTGAGGTACGTGAGCTTTTGGAATATGAAAATTACGAGGTGGGCAGTATCATGACCACCGAAATATTGGCCTATGAAGAAGATACTACCGTTGAAGCAGTCTTTGAAGATTTGCGTAACAATCAACCTGAGGCGGAATCTCTCTTCGGATTCTTCGTGGTTAACAAAAACAATGAACTTATAGCCACCTTCTCATTCAGGGATCTGGCAGTGGCTCGTCTGGAAACGAAAATTTCGGCTATCATGAATGACGATCCTATCTACCTTTTTGATGAGCAAAAAATGGATGATGTGGCCGAACTTGTCTCAAAATACAATCTTCTGACCATCCCGGTAGTTAACAAAGACCACCAGCTAGAGGGGATGGTTGTGATTCATGATGTCATCGAAGACTTGGTTAACAAGAGAAGAACGAATAAAAAATAGAGGGCAGTGGTATGTTCAAAGACAAGTTAAGAAGAAAAACCCTACTCAAAAGGCTTGCGATTTTCATGGCCATTCTGGGGCCTGGCATCATCACCGGCAGTGTCGACAATGATGCAGGTGGTATCACAACATACTCTGTTGCAGGAGCAGTATATGGATACAATCTGATCTGGACATTGATACCTTCCTTCCTGGTATTGATTGTTATCCAGGAAATGAATGCAAGAATGGGTATCGTAACCGGAAAAGGTTTGGCTGACCTAATCAGGGAAAATGCGGGCGTAAAGGTCACCTTTTTTATCTTCCTTTCCTTGATTTTTGCAGATATTGGCAACACTACAACTGAATTTGCCGGTGTGGCAGGCAGTATGGAGGTATTTAACGTGAGTAAATATATCTCCGTTCCGGTGGTAGGCATATTGGTTTGGCTGCTCGTTGTCAAGGGTACTTATAAGATTGCCGAACGTATCTTCTTGTTATTCAGCTTTTCGTTGCTGACGTATGTAGTCTCCGCGATTCTTGCGAAACCGCAATGGTCAGAAATAGGACACAGCATTATTCATCCCGATTTCCCGGTTAACGGGCAAAGCCTGGCCATGATTATCGGGGTGGTGGGTACTACCATTGCACCGTGGATGTTGTTCTATATGCAGTCTTCGGTTATTGAGAAAGGATTGAAGATGAAAAACTACCGCTATACCCTCATCGATATCCTGGTAGGTTGTATCGTAACAGTGGTGGTGGCCTTTTTTATCATGGTTGCCTGTGCATCCACCCTTCATGTAAATGGAATAAAAATTGAGGAAGCCAAAGATGCGGCCCTCGCATTACAACCTCTTGCGGGACAGTTTGCCTCTCACGTTTTCGCCTTCGGATTGTTTGTTGCTTCCATATTCTCTGCGACCATTTTACCGCTTGCAACCTCCTTTTATGTCTGCGAAGCCTTTGGATTCGAGGCAGGAATAGATAAAAAATGGGAAGAAGCGCCTGAGTTTTATACTCTTTACACCTCCATTATTGTTATTTCCGCCGGAATAATCCTGCTTCCAAATGCACCGTTGATATCCATTTCTTTGTGGTCGCAGGTAATCAATGGCTTGCTCCTCCCCGTTTTCCTGGTTTGTATGATCTTGCTCGTCAACAACAAGAAAATCATGGGAGAATATGTGAATAAACCATTTAACAACATCGTTGGATGGACCACTGTAGTTGTGTTGGTAGGATTGTCTGCCATGTTGCTTTTATCTCAGCTTGTAAAGTTGTTTTAACCGGTAAATACCTTCAACTTACTTAATTCGATATTTCTTCACTGAAGGAAACCGACCTTTGGATGAATCTATTCATCC
>CAIRSO010000517.1 GCA_903881215.1 uncultured Bacteroidia bacterium | reverse complement strand
TTTCCATTGGTGAAGTTTACCGACAATACTGAGCTGAAACTTGAACAGATGGTGGCATTGCTGTACATGGAAAGTTACATTTTCGATCCTGACCAGTGTTCGGGCACCGATTGCAACAATTCGGGGCAGAAAATGACCAATAACCAAAGGGTTTTACTCGTTTCAAAAGAGTATATCGGATTGTTGAAACCCTCGATTCTGACACCTCACCAGGCTTACATCCAGATGGAAGAAGTGGTGGCAGACCGCCCTGTCATCAACTCCAATATTAAGTTCCATGCTCAGTTGGTATCAGTTTACCGAAGTGCCTGCAGTTTTATAAGTGCCAAACTTTCGGCCGAGTTACCCAAAATATATCCGGCTTGCAGTACTTTTTTATCACCGGTCTTTGAAACGGATCCTACATCTACCTGGCTGACTGTCCTCAAAAACTGGAGTGATTATTACAGAGGGAATGAAATTGGTATCCAATATTACTTTGACTTTCTCAGGGATTTAGCCGAATCCTACAATGACTTTCATGAACTTCTCTTTGATGAAAACACCTGGTGCTCTCCCGACAAGGATGCTTTTCCGAAGCATTTGATTTTGGGCTCGATCAACGGGGATATTGAAAACGACGAAGATCGATTCGGGTTTTATCCATCGCAGCTCACAAGTCATACCCTTGAAAAGAGGAGGCATGCTGAATTTCTTGCTGCAAAATTAAACATTCAATTGCTCACTTTTGAGGTTCCATCTATTACCAGAAGGATTGGGTTGAACATCTCCGTTAATCTCCTCGAGAACATCAAAGCCGTAGAGATGATCAAGCCGGTGAATCTGTGGCGCATAACGAAAAGTCAGGAGATCCGCATCACCCCTGGCAGATCAGAAGAATATACTTTGGAAGAGCGCGCCATTCCTTATTACTACAAAATTGATGCTTCCCATCCAATTTATGAATACTGGAATTACAGCCTGCATAAGAGGAAAAAGGGGAAGAACAACTACTCTTACAATGCGATCAATTTTGGAGCTCAGGGTGCAGCCGCCAATCCAATGAATGCCCAGATCGGAAAATTTGATTTTTTTAGGATAGAAGGTTTCCTTGGTCAAAATATTGTCAATGTACACAGGTTTCTGGAGGATCAGATCAGCACTTTCAATTTGCCCATCAACCTGAGATCAGTGATGTTGGGTGAGGACCGAACCAAGATTGTGATCAGACCACCTTTTTATTTTGGACACTTGCACCAGCTACACAACATGTTTCGGACGGATGTCGTGAACCAGCTGAGCGAAGTGAAGCAGTTCAGTGGCGGACTAAAATCCAGCGTTCTGGCGAAATTAACCATACTGGAAGACAAGGACAAGGGAACTTTTGCACAAGTTGCTGCCAGTCGGGATACTGAGCTGAGCACAGCCATAGCGGGAGCGACGGCTAAACTGCAGGTAAATTACCAGGATTATGCGACCCAAAACAGTGCGGCAGTTTCCTGGCGAACGAACCTCGAAGAAGCCATGAAACAATCGGGAAGTTTTAAAAGTGAAATAAGTGCAGCAGCTAAAACTGAGTTCAACACTCCTTTCGATTCTCTGGTCAGCAACAGGAACGTAAACATGCTGGATCATCTTGATATTCTGATTAAAAGAGATATAGAGATCAAAGAGAGTAGATTACTCTTCAACAATTACATTGCGCATCATCCTGGATTGGAGCATGCCGGCGGTGTTATGCGAGGAGGAACATTCGTTTTAGTATACGATGAAAACAACACCATTATTGCCGATTTTATGTTGCCTTATCAGGAAACAGACGCCGAAAAGAACGACCAGATGGAGCCGGATATCACTATCAAACAAATCCGCCCAAATTTTGTCATCGATTCCGGATTGAACATTCTGGAACCATTGGATATCAAAATAAAAGGAAAGTTAGATTATTTCAGAGTTAATGACCTTGACCCTCTTCTAAACATAAAAGCAAAAGCAATTCAAGACCAGCTCGATGGTACCTGGAACACCAAATTTGATGTACAGCAAAGAGATTACTTCAGCTCTATCAAGGAGTCTTTTGGCAACATGAGCAATGCGCTGATCAAAAATATTGCTGTTAATCCTAAGGTCGCCGTGGCCGGAGCAGGCTATGCAGATGTGAATCTGCAAAGAGCTGTTGAAGAGGTGGTTTCTGTAAGAGGAATAGTTGATGGTTACAAAGCCAAGGCGGACAAGGCCACTGATGCTGCCATAAAGGCCAACTATCTGGATTTGGCGACAAAGATGGAGATAGTTCTTGCTGATACGCTTACCGAAACCACCAAAATAGTTGCCAACTCAGGCGCAGAGCTGAGTGTTGGTACCGATGGTTTTAAGGCGATGACAGAAATAAGTGCAAATCTTGGTGCAATCAAAGATGCTGCTGTACTTACTAAAACCCTGGATAACCTGAACGTTCTTTCGGGAAAGGGCAGTGGCTCTTTCGGCACATTTGTCAAAAACATAACCATGCGATAAGAAAGATGAACACTTTACCACACAGGATTTCCAAACAGCAATGGAAGGTTTTTGCCGAAACGGCAGATCAGGCATTTGCTTTGCGCCAGCAGCTTAATGAACGATGGCAAGGGACTCTTTTACCGGTATTTGACAAGGTCTTTACTGAATTTGCAACGGGAGAGGATATAATCTTTATACCAAAGATTGAGATAATATTGAAAGTTGCCAATGGAAAAGAAATCTGGGAAAATATAGCCCAAGAGTTGTACCTCCAGCTTTCGAATTCTCTAAAAACAGAAAATCAGACGATTAAAGGATTTTCAGGGAACAAAACCGAAAAAACATCTATTCCGGTCTCACAATACCGACTGGAAATTTTGTATTACTATCTGCAGAATGGGGATTTGCCCAGGCAATCAGGCTTCCAGACGGAGGTTGTTTCAACCCTACTCAATTCCACTATTCAGGAGCACTGGCAAAAACTTGCAGAATATGTTCTGTTTAACCAGGTCTCCCAACCTTTCTTATTTAGACTTATCCAATTGTTGTCTTTTGGAGAAGTTATACAACTAACCGAAGATGTCACAGGGCATCTGTCACTTGCAGCGAAAAAGGAGTTGAATCTGATGCTATTTGCATTACTCAATTCTGATGAGTACTATTTCGACAGGCATACCTCGTTGATGCTGGCTGCAGCTTTCCTGCAGGCAAGTATAAGCAATAGTATCAGGCACAATATCCCAAACTGGGAGGAAGCTACAGGCCGGCTTCTATCGGCAGACAAATTAGACGAGGTGAGGAAATTTCTAGTGCTTATTCCTCGAAATTTGCTTTTCTTTTCTACTTCAGATAACGAAAAGAAGGGGAAGAATCCTGATGAGGAATCCAGAAAGGGGAAGAGCCAGATTACAAATCTTAGGATTTTCGGTACAGATATCAATGCGAAATTTGAAGAGACTGAGGGTTGGTCAGAGTCTTTACCGGGCAAAAAGAATTCATCAGTTTCGCCGGGCATTTCTAATGGAGATGCAACTACAGCGGGTGACGCATTATCACATTCTGAATCACTTTTATATCAAGAAAATGGATTAAGGTACACTGCTCAAAATGCCGGGCTTTTGCTCCTACATCCCTTTCTCGTTAGATTGTTCGTTTACTGCGGAATACTGCCGGAAAATGGAAAGGTAATATCTGCCTGGAACCTTTCAAAAGCGGCGGCCCTGCTTCATTTTTTGGCAACCGGCCGCGATGAAGTATATGAATATGAGCTTGGGTTCATCAAAGTGCTGCTTGGCCTCAATCCTGATCAGCCACTTGCAGTTTCCATAGGTTTGCTCTCCGCACGACAAAAGGAGGAAACGGAATCGTTGCTGCTTTCTGTTATCGAACATTGGTCTTCTTTGAAAAACACCTCAAAGGAAGGACTGAGAAGCTCCTTTATTCAAAGAAGCGGATTGCTCTTTCCTACGGAGGATGGCTGGAAGGTTCATTTGGAAAGCGCAGCCTATGATGTGCTTTTAAAAACGATTCCCTGGAGTTATTCCATTGTAAAACTTCCGTGGATGAATAAACCAATTTATACCGAATGTCAAACGAACTGAACGATAATGCCCGTGACCTCAATCTTGATATGGATTGGTTTGCCGACATATTGAATGCCCGGTTGAACGTGTATTTTGATAAGCCGGGTTCTCCATCAATAGTATTGACATTCGCTGCGCCTGATCTGTCCAAAAGCATTTCATTTTACGGAAAATTTGTTTCAGTGAATCAGCTGTCTATACCCGAACGACTGATTCTGATATTGGCCCTGATTCCACATATCAAACCACATCTTCTGGATGTTCTTTGGGTTCAGAACAGCACAACATCAAGAGGCTTTACAGAATTTGGCGGACTAAAAGGCATCAATCATTCGGGTTTTATCCCTACCGGGGAAACAGCAGCCTTCATCATCGCCGGTGAAGATCTTGCCATGAGATTTGAGATAACCCGGATTTTCGAAGGCGGACATCTATTTGCCAAACAGAACGTCCTGACCCTTGCTCCCGCAGTTACCGGTGAACCAATGCTCAGCGGATCTCTGCAAATTTCACGCGAATACCTCAACTGGTTTGTTACAGGAGTAGAACGGAAACCCAACTACAACAGTGAATTCCCTGCCCGTCTCATCGAAACTGAGCTGACCTGGGATCATTTGGTACTGCCTTATCATACCCTGGAACAGCTCGAAGAGATCAAACATTGGATTTTGCATGGAAACACCTTGCTCAATGACTGGGGTATGGGCCAAAAGCTCAAGCCTGGTTACACTACCCTGTTTTACGGTCTTCCGGGTACTGGCAAGACCTTCTCTGCCTGCTTACTTGGAAAGCATTGTGGATGTGATGTGTACAAAATTGATTTGAGCATGATCGTCTCCAAATACATCGGGGAGACTGAGAAAAATCTTTCCCGGATATTTGATATGGCCGAAAACAAAAACTGGATCCTCTTCTTTGACGAAGCAGATGCCCTCTTTGGAAAACGATCAAAAGTGGAGGACTCGCACGATCGGTATGCCAATCAGGAGATCAGTTATCTTCTGCAAAGGATCGAAGATTTCAATGGAGTAGTCATCCTGGCATCGAACCTAAAGAACAACATCGATTCGGCCTTCCTGCGACGGTTCCAGTCGGTCATACAATTTCCAATGCCAAAACCGGCGGAGAGAAGCCGCATTTGGAGGAATGCATTTTCTGAAAAGGCTGTGCTGGAGAAAAAACTTGATCTGGACAAGATCGCCGAAAAGCACGAAATATCAGGAGGAACCATTATGAATGTCGTCCGGACAGTTTCGCTGAAAGCACTTAGCCGCAACGACAATAAAATCCTGTCGGAGGATATGGAAGAAGCCATCCGACGAGAATTTTTGAAGGAGGGTAGAACATTTTAGTATATAGAACATTTTAAAATTCAATATATCAATTTTTTGCTGATTCATTTATCCGGGGAAGCCGAAAACCTTTTAGAGTAGGCAACAACAACGATTAAAAAATAATACCATGATTGCAACCTCAACCTGGGCAGATGTGCCCATCAATCTCACAGAAAATCTGGCGGATCCGGTGTGGTCTGGTGCAGGTAAAATGCCCATCTCGGGAGGATTTCTTTACACAAAAAATGATGCACAGTTTCTCTATGCAGCTTTGGATGTTGTCGGTGATACCGGTAACGATAGCGGTGTAGGTGACTATTTCTGGTTTACTTTCGACCGTAACCGGGATGGCAACATCACACCAAATTTCGATGTCAACTATGGTCAATATCCACTTATTCCCGATAAAATCGGACGGCAATTCTATTTGGCTCCAGGGACCTGGACTGGTCTTAACCCTGATTTAACAGTCTTTAAGACAGCCTTCGAAACTTCTCCTGGCGGGGCTACTGCCCACAGGATATGGAAGTTCAAATTTAAATTGACAGATTTGAATGTGGCATTGGGTGCCTTCTCCTGGTTCCCTCCATTTACCCGTTTCGGAATAAAGATCCATTCCACCAATCCACCGCTGGAAGCTGATTCACCGCCCAATTTCTGGACTAATTTTGCCGGGCTCCATACCCTCTATTTTTCAAGAAGACCTCGCATAAGTACTGCCCTGATGGGACCGGTGATTGGGTGTGTTGGATTGATCCCTACCACAAAAATCAACGCTGCCAGTGGAAAGGCAACCACCGATCCAGGATACATGGTTCAGGTACAAAATGCCGCCTTTGGTGGGTTGTTGAACATCATCGGCAACCAGCCAAATCTTCGCAGTCTGATTACTGCCAGTGGAGCCAGATTTATCAAAGTAAAGCACAGGACAGGTACCGCCGGGGTGCTGACTGATTTCATCACATCCTGGAACAATTACAAATGGAATGTGGCCATCAACGATTATGTACTCGAATCTTTCAGCGCAGATGCAGGGAATTTCTACCAGCTGCAAGATATTGCACTGGATTATTCCATTCACGATCTGCTTTTTCAGTTTGATTCTGGACAGCTGTCGCAGGGAATTCATCAGTTTCAGGTAGAGTTTTACAATGCATCCAAAGCACCAATAGCTATACCATTACAAATCCTTACCCTCAGCATTGATAATACAGTTCCAATTGTTAAAATTAACGCTATCAAACATGGGGCGACAGTACTTAATGCCTGCGATATTGTGCAGATGACCGGTCCGGCTGACGGAATTGTAGTGAATTTTGATGCAAATGATCCGGATAATAATGTCCTAAGTTATTCGGTCTACGCCGTGTGGGGAGATGGAGCATCAGCAACCCTGGCTTCAGATAATTATACCCTTCCCAAGGGTGATTGGGCAGGTGTACAAAACCTGAATACGCCCCTTTGGGTCCCTGTCAGGACCTGTGCCCATTCCATCAATGTGCTGGCTTACTCCAGAACAACCAATGGATATGGCTACATCCGGTACAATTCGGTGAGTCGTTACATTACTATAATGAAATAGATAAAAACATCCCGGCCGCATTGGCCCATCGCTTTCTGAAACCCGAAAAAGATTGAATTGATGGAAGTTGCTCAACATAAAACCGTTAATCGTACTGCCCCTGTACCGGCTGCGGCTGCTCATTCTCAGGCAGTAAAATCGCAGACCGGTGCAGGCAGTCACGAACGGTTTCCATCACCATCAACCAGAAGGTTTGCTGAATCAGGAATTTTGGGTACGAGCGAGGTCATCAGGTACCTCGCCATGAAGGGAGAGCCAGTGCGGATTCGGGGTAATAATAAATTAAGGAATCTCAGTGACCATGAGCAGCGTCACGACAATGCATCAGAAAAACTGAGGCAGACAGAAAAGGCGGTCGTCATTCCATTGTCCGAAGAACAATCCAAAAGCAATGCAGGTCAGATAGAACAGGTCGGTGGTCGAACAGCTCCTGCTCCAGCCGAAAATAAGGTTAAACAACAGCTTCAGACTTCTATTGCCGAAAATATTCCACAAACTATCGAAGAGGTCGATAACTTCAAAAGTGACAACAAAGCCGGAAAGATGGGTGATGCTGTCATGTCTGTGGTACAAGGCGATAAGAATGAAGTCGTTTCCACTTTCTCAGAAATGGAGGAAACGCCACAGCCTGCTACACCTGAGAAAATTTCGACTCCTTTGCCGGCAGAGGAAAAAGAACCTGCCACTCCTGAAATGAACCTCGGTCAGGGTGCTGTTGCTCCACTTCAGTCCCAGCATACAGATGTAAGTAATTACACAAAAGAGGCCGATGCCAAACTGAAAGAGGAAGGAATTACGCAGGAGCAGCTCGATATGGTTGACAGCGGAGACCTTGCAACTGCAAACAAGGAGAAAAAGGGAATGGAGAAATTGGCAAAGACCGAGCCGCAATCCATTCAGAATTTTGCCAGTCAGGAAGCAGATAAGGTAAACAGCGAGTTGAAAGGGGAAGAAAAAAAAGAGCGCAATGCTTTAAAAGCCCGCCGGAAAGCTGATTTATCAGCCACCTCCATGAAGCAGAAAAATACCAAAAATGCACTCGAAAAGAAGAGGGAAGAGGTTGCAAAGCAGATAAATTCAATGTATTCGACTGCACAGAAAAGTGTCGTTAAAAAACTTTCTGATCTGGAAACTAAATCGATGAAAAGTTTCGATGATGGAAACAATGCGGCTACATCGTTGTTCGAAGATCAGGTTAAGAGGGAGATGGATGCTTATAAATCTGAACGCTACAAAGGAATTAGAGGGAAGTTCAGAAAAGCGAAAGATTGGCTTTTAGGCATGAAAGATCTGCCTGAAGTAAAAGCGATTTTTGACCGCAATCGTGCCATTTTTGTGGCAACAATTAACAAGCTTATCGTAACGATTACCGCAGCCAACAAAAGTGTCATCAGCGAATGTAAATTGGTTCTTGCCAATGCAAAGAAGGAGATCGCTGTTTATGTGAGCAAGCTTGGTCCCGGATTAAAAGATATCGGCGCGAAAGTTGCCGAAGAGATGAATGGCAAGCTGGCCGGTCTCGATAGTTTTATAGGACAAAAGGAACAAGATCTTCAGCAAAAACTTGCTCAGAAGCAGGAGGCAGCTATTAAAGCCATCGACGACAAGATAGCGAAAATGAAAGAGGCCATGTCGGGTGCCTTGGCGAAAATTGGCAATCTTTTGTTACTGGCGGCGAAGAAATTCTTTACCTGGGCATTAAAACAAGCAGGATATACAATGGCGGTTATTGAGGGTGTTCTGAATAAAGGAGCATCTATATTGAAGAGCATCTTCACACAGCCTATTCAGTTTGCCAAAAATGTGATCCATGCAGCCATCACAGGGTTCAAAAATTTCGGAATCAACTTCCTGAAACATCTCAAAAATTCACTTTTCGAATGGCTCACCGGAACGCTCGAAGGACTCGTTCTTCCTCAGGTATGGGATCTAAAAGGCATCGTTGGATTAGCCCTTCAAATGATTGGGATCACCTACCAAAATATCCGCAGGCACATGGTCAATGTGATGGGCGAGACCGTGGTTAGTTCTGTCGAAAAATCATTTGCCCTCGTTAAAACATTAATCACCGAAGGACCAATGGCGGCCTGGGAACAGCTCAAAGAGATGGCAGGAGAGATGCAGCAGGCATTTATTGAAGCCGTTAAGGACTTCCTCAAAGTAAAAATTATTGAACAGGCAATTCAATGGGTTATCAGCCTGTTTGTGCCCGGTGCCGGGATTGTCAAGGCCATCATTGCCATCTATGATACCATTGTATTCTTCATCCAAAAAGCCAAACAGATTATGCAGATGGTAGGCAGTTTTTTGAATTCTATTGGAGAAATTGCTGCTGGTAACATCGGGGCAGCTGCGGAGGCGCTTGAAAATGGTCTGGCGCGCGGTCTTACGATGGTTATTAGTTTTCTTGCTCAGCTTCTACATTTGAATGGCATCACGAATAAGATAAAGGCGGTCATTCAGAAAATCCGCGGCAAAGTCGATAATGTGCTCGCCAAGGTGGCTACGTGGATTGGCGACAAGGCAAAAATGCTGGTGGGAAAAGTAAAGGATACAGCAGGTAAAATGATCGAGTGGTGGAGCAAAAAGCTTCCATTTAAGGCTTCAGACGGCGAGGACCATCAAATTTATCTGGAAGGAAAACCTCCGGGCATAAGGATCATTGTTAAAAGTGATCCGACAGAACTTGGGTCGATGGTCGCTAAAATTGATAAAAATTCACCATTCAAATCTCAGGCAGAAACGAAAAGAGATGAAATTAAGGTCATACTGGCGAGTCTGGAACAGTTGCAGGCAGATCGGAATGGAAACGTCAATCTCATTACCGGGGAACGCAAAAAACTTTACCAGGCATTGGAAGATATAGCGTTAATCTTTAAGAATGCCGGGGTATTAGACGGAATCGCCACAAAAGATGTCGATCTGGTTGCGCCTGATTTCGGTACCATCCAAAAAAGTTCTGCAGGTGAGGAAATTGGTGGAACATCAATGAAAATAAGTCAGCTGACTTTTAAAAATGATACCGGTTCCCAAACAACAGTTCCACCTCAGGTCTGGGATAAAATAAACGATGCCTATCCTCGAAGGTACATCAGGGGTCATCTATTAAATGCCAATGTAGGTGGTCGCGGCGATCTGACTGAAAACCTGACACCACTCACATCGTCCGCCAATGGACTGCATAAAAACAGGGCTGAAGCAGATGTGAAGAAGTTGGTTCGTGTCGATAAAAAAATCGTCAGGTATTTCGTGAAAGTAAATTACAAAAAGGCTCCTTTCACCCAGTCAGAAAAGACAAAACTAGGCAGTAAAGCTGATCCCGTTCTTGAAGAATTGGCATCATCGTTGTCGGTGGAATGGCAACAGGTAAAGATTAAGAAAAAGGGCGATAAGCCGATCGGATTTGGTCCAACCATCAAAGAAACAATCCCAAATCCCAGACCAGATATTTGAACTTTCTTAAACCTCTAAATACCAATGTCCGTATAAATTCATCATTCATCATTCATCATTCATCATTCACAACTCTCAACTTTCTATCATGACACTTACCGACCAACAAAAACGCATTTGCGAACAAGTAATCAATGCATTTGAATCCAGTACAGCTACCGGTAAATATGGCCTCATCAGCATCATGGACGATGGCCCGCACAATGTTAAACAGATCTCTTACGGACGGTCACAAACCACCGAATATGGAAATCTTGAGGAGTTGCTGGAGATGTATGTCAACGAAAAAGGGACTTACAGCAACGAATTAAATCCTTACCTGCCAAAAATTGGAGTTGATCCTCTTGTAAATGATTCGGCCTTCAAAAAAATACTCAAAGATGCCGGAGTCAACGATCCTATCATGCGGCAGGTACAGGATCAGTTTTTCGATGTAAGGTATTTCCAACCCGCCATGCGTTGGATGGATGACAATGGTTTCTCCTTGCCGCTGTCAGCGTTGGTTATCTATGATTCCTATATTCACAGTGGCAGCATCATGATGTGGCTTCGGAAAAGATTTCCCGAGAGCTCTCCAAGGAATGGAGGCGATGAAAAGACCTGGATCACACAATATGTGGATGCCCGTCATGCATGGCTGACAAATCATAGTAGTCAGTTGCTAAGGAATACCGTTTATCGCACTGCTTGTTTCAAAGGCGAAATTGCCAGAAGCAACTGGGATTTGGACATATTGCCAATAAGAGCACACGGGGTGGATATCTTTGGATGAGACATAAGACATGAGATAGTGGGTGAATGGTCTGATGTACCAATTCATCAAATCTCCATATTCCAAAATCCAAAAATTATCCGTGTGTGATCTCCTCAGTTTTTCCGCTTTTTAGTTTCTTGGTATAGTAAAAAGATACACCCAAAATTGTTAGCCCAACAAATATAAAGGCAACAATTCGGTAGCCTACGCCCATTTTTGAGATATCAAACATGAACAGGTGTATTACTGCAGCCAGCAATGTTAAAAATGCCAGCCAGCGATACTTAACATTTCTGAGAATGGCACTCATACCCATGTATGCTACAGCAGCCAATCCCCATGAAATGGTTACATAGTCTATTGCCACAGCATTGTACAAGGTATAAAGCATTACAAAAAATGTGATCACAAGGTAAAAACTTCTGATAGAACCTGTTTTGAGTTCCAACCTGTTTTGTTGCCAGTTCAGGATTCGTGCCGATACGATGGCGATCACTGTGAATGAGATGTTGTATGAATCGATGGATTTGGTGGTAATCAGGTAGGCAATTAAAATGGTTGTAAAAAGTGCGGTATTCATCAGAACGATGAGATTGGACCTAAACCAGATGGCAATTGCCAATACCACCATACTTTGCCACGCAAGAAAGAGGAACGATCCCGGTAGGTCGGAATTGCCATAGACCGCTATACTCAGTGCCATAAACCCAAAGTTGACATAAAAAAATGAGTCAAAACGGCTGTCAACTTTATAGTTCAGTAAAATGGCATAGAGGAGACAACCTATTGAAATTGCCAAAAAGATAAAAATATAACTTTTAGTGTAAAAGGTCAAGACAATCAGCATTAGCAAAACAGAGAAGGCTATGCTGTTCAGAATAATGGTTGCATTGCATACTTCGGCCGAAATCTTTCCATTCTGTTTCAGAAAAGGCACCACCGAATAAATTGCACCATAGAGAAAGAGGTAGAAAAGATTGAACTGAGGATTTGCTACAGCACCAACCGAATGTCCCATTAGCGGGTTGCCGATCAGCCATAGTGTATGACCAATGTACACCATAAAGATGGATAGAATCAGCAAAGTATCCCAGCCATTCCTGTTTAAAAAGTAAAGAACGGCTGCTGTTGCAACCACAAAAAGCGCAAGCGTAACCTGTGTCTGATCTGTCAAAAGAGCCGTTAATATCAGTAGAAAATAAGCAATAAAGCCCATCAGCTGCGACTTAGCCTTATCGGCTTTGTACCAAAGAAAGGAGACGGAACCCAGCATCAGGAGTATGGTCATCCATAAGTTTGTTAAGACCGGATTCTCAGTGAAAAAGTGCAGTCTCAATAAAGCATAATAGATGAGCAGATGAGCGCAAATAGTGAACATAAAAGCCATGTAGCTCAAGCTCTTCTTCAATAATCCGGAGAGGAAAAATGTAAGGGCTGCTGAGGCAATCCCAAGAATGAAGGCAGTAACTCCTCCAAAAGCATTGTTCACGAACAGCATGGTAAACATCATTCCAAGTAGCAATACAGCGCTACCAATCCACGCAAGTCCGTGCTCAAAAACTTTCGACTCGGATAGCGGATTGGAGAATTCTACCTCTTGTTCATCCGTGTTAGTATGTGTTGCAACTCGGACCGGGTTGACAGCTCTTGCACCGGCCGCAAGTTGTGCTTCAATCCGGTTGAGCCTTTCTTCCAAAGAGCTGAAGCGGTCTGCCAGCTCTTTCATAGTCAATTTTTGTTCAGCCATAACTATGTTTATTAAGAATTAACTTCAAAAAAAGTACTTAGAGTACTTAGAATACTTAAAGTACTT
>CAIRSO010000516.1 GCA_903881215.1 uncultured Bacteroidia bacterium | reverse complement strand
TTAAGATTCTCCATGGCAAGCGTATCCATCCGTCCGTTAAAGATGAACGTGATGATATTTTCTACATTGTTATAATTGAAAGTTAACATGTATCAATGGGTATTGGTTAATGGTTTTTATAATAGTCATTCAATATTTGCTCGGAACTCAGAGATTCATCAAAGTATTTTGACTGATCGAAGCCGAACCAAAGTTCGTTTGCCTTTCTCCGGCTGACGCGCTGGATGTTGAGGAGATTTTTCGCGGTGATATTCTCCGTTGTAATATTTTTTCCACCGGTTCCGCATCCCAATGTCAGGGAAGGGGCAAGATGGTTGTAAAAATATCCCACAGCTCCCTGCGAAGTTGGCGTATTCACCAGAACACGGCCGGCGTTCAGTAATTCTGAGTATTCCATGATTCGTTTTTCATCATTCGCATAGATGCAGGCACTATGGCCAATACCACCAAGGTAATTCAGGTCAATGCAGCAATTTATGGCAGCATTGTAATCCTTTGCGCCATAGAAAGCCAGGATAGGAGCAAGAACCTCTACTGAAAGAGGATAATCTTTGCCTACGCCATCTAATTTTGCCATGAGTATTTTTGTCCCTTCGGGAACAGTGATTCCGGCTTTTTCAGCAATGACTTTCACCGATTGCCCCACCACCGCTGCGCTCATGCTGCTTGTTTCCGGGACAATCGCAAATTTTTCAAGTTTTTTAAGTTCTTCGTTGTTAAGGAAATAGCATTTTTGTTTTTCAAACTCTTCCTTCACTTTCTGCTCGATGCTTTCGACCATCACGATGGCTTGTTCGCTGGCACAAATGGTTCCGTTGTCAAATGTCTTGGACGAAATAATGCTTGCTACTGCAAAGGGAATATCGGCACTTTCGTCAATGAAAACGGGAACATTGCCCGGTCCAACACCTATGGCAGGATTGCCCGAGCTATATGCCGCCTTCACCAGTCCGGTACCTCCGGTGGCTAAAATCAAAGCAATATTGGGATGCGCCATCATAATCTGCGTAAAATCCCTGCTTCCCGATTCAATCATCTGGATACAATCTTCGGGCGCACCGGCGCTTAAGGCCGCTTCGTAACAAATTCGAACTGTCTCAGCACATGATTTCGAGGCGCTCCGGTGTGAGCTGATGATGATGGGATTCCTGGATTTTAGACAAATGAGAATCTTAAACATGGCGGTTGAAGTAGGGTTCGTAACCGGGATTACTGCCAGAATCGGCCCGAGGGGCTGCGCAATCTCAGTGATACCCGTACGTGGGTCATAAGAAATGACACCGACCGTTTTTTCATTTTTGATGCTTTCATAAACGAGCTGGGTACCCAACACATTCTTAATCACCTTGTGTTCCCAAACGCCCATTCCAGTCTCTTCCTGTGCCATTTTGGCCAGTTTAATCCTGTTGTTAAAGCCTGCCTTGAATACAGCTTCCACAATCCGGTCTGTCTGTTCCTGGTTAAACTGATGAAATTCGGCAGCCGCCAACTGAGACCTCTCCAGAAAATCGTTTGCTTGTTGTTGTAAATTCTCAGACATAATATTGAAAATATTGGTTGGTATTGTATTTAAAAATTTACGGAAGAAAATGTTTTCCGACATATGTTAGTGCTTCGCTGATATTCAGTGCATTACTAGATGGTCCAAGTCTGATGTACATCTCCTCGTCGAATCCTGGCTGATGCAGAAACACAGGTCTGTCGGAAGAACTACAATTAACTACGCAAATTGTTTTGTCATCCATGCTTTTCTATTCGTGTGCGGATATACGGACTGAAATCCCGGCCCAGACAAATCCGGATAAGTGTCCAAAGGTGAAGAAGAAATTTATCTTCATTGGCAAACTTATCGGTATCTATTCCTTCAATGGACCCGTCATCACGAACACCAATCAGCAGCGTGCCGCCTGATGAATTCAGGAAAGCTGTAATGGTTTTCAAACAAGACCTTTCTATCGCCGGATTTGTTTTTCCGGCACGAATGTCCCAGCGTAAAGTCGACTTAAACTCAATATAATCACCTTCCCCTTCAGAAATTATTTCTGAGGAGGATTTTACCAAATTGGGCTTCTGCATAAACACCGAAAGAAAAGATTGAACCCTGGCAACCCCGGCCAGCAAGTCAGACATATCCTCTTTTGGTTTGATTTTAAGCGAGATGAGACCCTTTGCATATTCGGTGGCACTGATTTCTCCGGATACCAGCAGAATTGGAAGTACAATGCCGGATTGATGAACCTCGCTGAGCGCCTGAACCGCAACTTGTTGAAATGTGGTTAACCTTTTGTAGCAGAGTATCAACAGTTCAGGGAAAGGATGACGGTCATTCTCTTCCATGCTCACTTCGCTGATAATTCTCTCTGCAAAGCTGTTGACAACCTCAAGCAAAGCTGAAAGCAAAACATAGGAGAAATTGAACAGAGGATCGTCTGGACTTAGGGGTTGAATCCTTGATTTTTCTGCTGTCTTGATCAGGACAAAAGGATCCATAGTAAATGCGCTTTCCCATTGATCCAAAAAATGATCTGCTCCGCTTTGCCTAATATCCTTCCAGAATGAAAACAGTACCGGAGAGGACAATTCATTTTGGGCTAAAAATTTGTAAAGCTGAATATCCGTTAGTAACAATACAATCACCTCCTTCGATGAGTGTGAAAAATTGTTTCCCCCCGGGGTTTGGAGAGGTTTAATGCCATCGAAAATGCCGAATTCATTATGCATCGGACAGAAGTCCAAAGTTTCGGGGTCACCCGAAATTACAAATGAATACGCATATTGTTTGAATGTAGTTATTGACAATTTGTCCATCTTATCAGGGTCTGAAAGGGTATGTGTTCACTATATTTTGATGTTCCCGCATACAAGTCCGGAGATCACCATCGAAAGCCTTTTGTGTTGCAAAGAGGTAGAACTGTAACAAACTATGGGTAGCGTCCACTCCAGCAAGGCCATGCAATAAGGTATCGGATTGGGATCCCTCCGGGCACTCTGAAAAGCATAATCCCTCATCTTTTGTGTAAGTGCCGTTAGCCGGTTGATCTTATCAGAATGAGGACCCTCGTAATTACTCACAAGTGGTTCACCCGGAGTAATCTTTTCGTAAAAGGCTGAAATGAATTTCAAGTATTCTTCCATCTCTTCAGCATTATCCAAAGGCGCATGCTCTATCATGAAGATGGCTTCGAGCCGGGCAAAATCTGATACCACCGAGCGAGGCCGCGTTTCGGAAAAATCAATCAGATACACATTCATGTCCTCATCCAGCAGGATATTTTGCATGTTCAGGTCGCCATGGCAAATAGCAGTATAGAAGTCAATCCCTGCTTGCCTTTGCCTCGGATATTCGTGTTTCAGAAACCAATAGGGGTTGGTGAGCGTCTGACCGGTCTCCGCCACATAAAAGGTCGGCTCATCAGGTGAAACAGACAGCAAATCAGCCGCTGTCTGACAAAGTGTTGGGAAAAAGGTTGCGGTTGGATCATGATCCGCAAATGGGTAGATCGTTTCGCGAATCGGCTGACCATACCATGGATTCAGAATCTGCAGAAATATTTTATCGAACAAGGGTTCCAGTTGGGGCAGGGGCCAGTTCTTAAAATAGTATGCCAACCATTTTAGCTGCGTATGCTCTCCGCCAATTCCAACGAAATTGTACCTGAGTGCACCATAATCGCCAAAAAATTTCGTTCCCAGAACAATGGCGCTGTTGTTGAGAATATAAGGAAGGGCATACTTTTGGCATCGCTCAGATTCCCTCAAAATGATATTACGGTTGGCCATTTTTAAAACAGTCGGCCTCAGCTTTCTCTTTTCATGGTTGAAGGATGTAATTTCATATGTTTGAGCAGAGTATCCTCCGTGAATCTGCTTGATAACAATCCTGGCGGAGTCGGTATATAATCTTCGCGCCAGAAAAGCCTTTTGTGGTTCAAAAACAAGATCATCCGCCGTTTGAATGACCAACCTTTTGCTGGAGGCATCTTCCACACCTGATGAAACAAAAATCCAGGTAATCGGATCTACCAATAAATCTCTGGGGGTGATTGGCTCCACGTTAATCAGGTTCTCTAATTTTAATGCTTTTTTCAGGAAGCTGGACAAAGAGGTTCCAATCGACCAATCAGTCAATTCATCCAAAATAAATTTGGCTCCCCACAACAATTTTTCCGGATCCCCGGAAGCGGATATCCTCTGAATTTCTTCTGGATTCAGAAGCTTTAACAACTCTGTTAATTTCTTGTCCAACGGCAGACAAATTGATATCGAGGGATTCGTGATATCGAAGTTTGCTACCAACATGGCTAAAATATTCTGGTCACCTGATGTGAGCTTTTGTTTAACCGGGGATAAAGCTTCAGCAAGTTGGTCCATTGCAATAGATACGGATCCGCCAATCCGAATTAAACCCACAGGCTGTTGACCAAATGAGAGCGCTTGCGTAACAAATATCCCGGCATTTGAAGGTTCACTGGGAATTCTAAAGTCGGCTTCGTATTTTGTTTCGAAAGGAATAAACCCGGCGCAATATCCGGTAGAAATGAAAGTACCCCGGGATAGAATTTCTTCTTCAGTCGACTCAGCCGGTGACCCCAGGCCGACAGCAAAATCCAGCTCGTTGTAACCAACAATCCCCTGATCTTCCCACAGTAAGGCCGATTGTCTTACATTTTCCAATGGTTGAAACAGATAAGTAGAATTACCATCTTGCCATTCAAACGATCCGGTTGACAAGAGTCTGATCCGATTAATTTCAGATTGCGCTGCTTCTACGGAATGGTAAATAGAAAAAATCTGATGAAGACCTGCCATTTCAATTACCTGAAATACTTCAGACAACAATCCGGTGAGCAATAGTTTTCCTCCTTTGGAAGTCAATTTCTTCCCCGAAACCAGAAGAATGCGTATGCCGGCACTGGATAAATATTCGCATTGAGAAAGATCTATGATTAAATAGTTTTCCTTTTCAATCAGCGGTCGTAAGGCCTGATCTACTTCTGTACTGGTCAAAGCATCGATCCTTCCTTTGGGAATTACAACCGTGACAGATTGGTCAGTTTGAATCGTGATGGCAACCATAATAAGTAGTTTTGAAGTAAAGTTATCATTATACCTGACAGGTTTCCAAAAC
>CAIRSO010000515.1 GCA_903881215.1 uncultured Bacteroidia bacterium | reverse complement strand
GAATAAAAATTTATCGTCAGGAGAATCACCATCACTTGATTATCGGGTAATTCATAACGACGGATCAATCCATAACATTCATGCTGAAGGTAAGGTTGAGTTCGATAAATCTGGAACTCCAATTCGCAGCGTCGGCACAGTTCAAGATATTACCGAACAAAAAAAAGCCGAAGAAGCTCTTCGTGAGAGTGAAGAAAAATATAAGAAACTTCATGAGACCGCAGGAGTGGGAATTGGTTATTATTCGCCTGACGGGGTAGTAATCTCGTTCAACAATTTAGCTGCACAGCACATGGGTGGAAAACCTGAAGACTTTGTTGGAAGATCAATCTATAAATTATATCCAAAGTCAGCTGCAGACCAATATATGGACAGGATCCAAAAAGTAATTGACTCTGAAGAAATTCATGAGTATGAAGACAAAGTAGAATTGCTAGGGGAACAAAAATGGTTTTTGAGTAATTTTACTCGTATTTTGGACGATTCACAGAAAGTTATCGGAGTTCAAATCATTTCTTCTGATATTTCAGCACGGAAGATTATGGAAGAAGAGCTTCGGATCAGCCAAACCCTATATCTGGGAGTAGTAGAAGACCAAATAGAACCAGTTTGTCGCTGGCTTCCAGACACAACACTCGTTTTTGTCAACAAAGCTTATTGTGAATACTCTAGCAAATCTAAAGAGGAGCTAATTGGCACCCGTTTTATGTCCTTTTTATCTCAAGAAACCAACGAACTAATTCAAGGTGCAATTGATAGTATGCTGCGAAAAGAGGTTGATACCACCAGCACTGAAGAGCATAACCTTGATACAAAAGGAAACACGCGGTGGATGAATTGGTCTTATCTTCCAATAAAAGATAAAGATGGCAAGATAATCCAGTTTCAGTCTGTGGGTAGAGACATCACGGCGCGCAAGCAGGCTGAGGAAGAACTTTATAAAAAAAACCACTTAATAGAAAAAATGGTTTTCTTCACTGAAGAACTGTTAATAACTGGACCTGAGCAGGTAACTTATAAAAAGATTTTAGAAAATCTAATGTTTTTATCGAAGGCGAAGTATGGAGTCTTGACTTTATTGAATGAAGCCACTGGAAAATTCACCACCATGGCAGTTGCCGGACCATATGAAAAAATAGAACAAGCGGTTAAAAAACTTGGTATTCAACTTGTTGGTAAAGAATGGCATGAATATTCCAATGAAAATGAATTATTACAGGGACAAATAGTGACGCATTTTTCTTCACTTTTTGAACTTGCAGGCAGGGTGATACCTCAAAAAATTTCCGGGGCAATTGAGAAGTTGCTTAATATTGGAGAGCTAACAGTTACTAAGGTAATGGTTAATAGTCAAATGATTGGCGACTTCACATTAATTATGCCAGCGGGGAAGCACTTGGAAAATGAATACCTTGTTGATATATATTCAAGACAAATAGATATGTTTATTACAAGAAAAAATGCTGAAGATTATCATCGGGAAAGCGAAGCACGATTTAATGCTATTTCAGAATATTCACATAATGCAATTTGCCTGATTGATGAAAGCGGAAAAATCATATGGATCAATGACGCATTTATAAAAATGAGCGGCTATACCAAGGATCAAATCCACGCGAACACTTCTTTTGTTGAATACCTTGCGCCAGAATCAATACCATTTGTGGTCGACAACTTCACTCAATTTGTCAAGCATGAGCCTTATGAACATCACTATGACTTCTATTTTGTGAATGCTGCTGGGCAGAAACGTCTGTGCGAAAAACAAATGACAGAATACGAGGATAAACAGGGAAAAAGAATTTTGGCAATTAGTATGGTCGATATCACCGAGCGCAAGCAAGCAGAGGAAAAACAGGCTAAAACCTATGAATTACTCACCAACCTGGCTCGCATGGTACCCGGCGTCATCTACCAATACCGGCTCTATCCAGATGGAAGCTCTGCATTTCCATATTCAAGCCCAGGGATGTACTCCATCTATGAAGTGACTCCTGAACAGGTCAAAGAAGATGCCACCACAGTGTTCGGGCGCTTGCACCCGGAAGACGCCGAGCATGTATCCGATTTGATATTTGAATCAGCCCGTACCCTGCAGGAATTTTATTGTGAATTCAGGGTCATCCTGCCTGAGCAGGGCTTGCGCTGGCGTTGGTCTCAGGCGCACCCGGAACGGACAGAGGATGGAGGCACCCTTTGGCATGGCATCATCTCAGACATTACCGAGCGCAAGCTGGCAGAAGAAGCGCTGATAAAAAGCGAAACTGAATTTCGTTTGCTTGCACAGGCAATGCCGCAAATAGTGTGGACAACCCGGGCGGACGGTTGGAATACTTATTTCAATCAACAATGGGTTGATTACACGGGTTTAACACTAGAGGAAAGCTACGGTCATGGCTGGAATAAAGCTTTTCATCTCGATGACCAACAGCCAACCAGGCATGCCTGGCAAAACGCAATAAAAAACAAAAGCAACTATTCGATAGAAAGTCGATTACGACGTGCAGATGGTGTCTATACATGGTGGCTCATTCGAGGAGTACCTGTTCTAGATGAAGATGGTAATATTCTCAAATGGTATGGCACCTGCACAAATATTGATAAGCTTAAAGGGTCGGAGCATGAGATCAAAGAATTAAATGAGATACTCGAGCAGAAAGTAATCGATCGAACCGCCCAGCTCGAAGCAGCCAACAAGGAACTTGAATCTTTTTCTTACTCAGTTTCCCACGATTTACGTGCGCCTCTGCGTGGTATCGACGGTTTCTCATCGGCGTTGAAAGAAGATTACATAGATAAACTTGACGATAAAGCGATCCAGTATATTGATAATGTAAGGAATGAATCACAACG
>CAIRSO010000514.1 GCA_903881215.1 uncultured Bacteroidia bacterium | reverse complement strand
GGGTTTTGGGAAAAAGATTTAAGAAGTTGAGAACTGAGAACTGAGAGTTGAGAGCTGAAAGTGAAGAGTGATGAAAGAAGATACAAAGGTTACTTTAAATAAAATTTTGAGTGAGCGTTTTTAACTCTCAACTCTCAGTTCTCAACTCTCAACTTTAAACTCTCAACTTTTTTTAATTGTACAATATTTGATATTTGAACTCCTATGGATAACGCAATTTGGAAAAGTAAGCTAAGAAACCGAACGGATTTGGTGCTGAAAATGGCAAAATACAACCTCAAAATTATCTTTGCAGGTCGGTTTTTTTGGTTTGTTCTCGCCTCTCTGGTGTTTTATATTTTGCTGGCTGTGAACCTGGTTTTTAATGTACCTGGATTTAACTCTTCGCATATCTATGGGGTTCTTATTGTTCCCGGGATTTTGCTGGTCTTCTATCCTACTGTATTTGGAATCCAAAACGATGCTGACTCCAGGATCCTTGAGATTCTTTTTGGTATTCCTGACTATAGATACAAGGTTTGGCTTATCAGGCTTTTTATGATTTTTCTGCTTACCTGGGCCATTCTTTATGTATTTTGTTGGCTCGGTTATTTCGGATTAACACCGTTTCCTGTTTTTGGTATGTCTGTGCAGTTATTATTTCCAGTACTATTTCTCGGCTGTCTGGCTTTTCTTATATCCACAATGGTGAAAAATGGCAACGGAACTGCCGTCGTAATGATTATTATCGGAGTTTTCCTCCTGTTTATGAGTGATCTTCTTGGGAAAACACAATGGAACGTCTTTCACAACCCATACAGCATCCCCGACCGGATGAACGAAATGGTATGGGCTCAGATCTCTCAAAAAAGCCGGATCTTCCTTGGAATTGGTAGTATTGTGTTTTTACTGGGTGGATTGACGAACCTTCAGAAAAGGGAGAAATTCCTGAAATAACATGGCTCGCGACCGCGAATTTCAGCTCTTTGTCAAACCCGTGGGAGCCTCGTGTAATCTGGGTTGCAGCTATTGCTATTACCTTGAAAAACAAGCGCTATACGAATCACAAAATCGGCTAATGCAGGATGATTTGCTTGAAAAGTATATCATCCTGCATTTGGAAGCTTCCTCCGAAGAGCCAGTTCTCTTTTCCTGGCATGGTGGTGAACCTACCCTGGCAGGACTTGATTTCTACAAGAAAGCAATAGTTTTTCAGCAAAAGCATAATGTGCACAAAAAGAAAATCATCAACGGAATCCAAACCAACGGATTAAATCTAAATGATGAATGGTGCCGGTTTTTGTCGGAAAACAACTTCCTGGTAGGAATAAGCATCGATGGTCCGGAGGAATTTCACAACAAGTTCCGTATCGCAAAAAATGGTGCAGCCACATTTCAAAACGTAATTACAGGACTCAACTTATTAAAGCAATACAACATTAATTTTGAGATTCTGTGCGTTATCAATGCCTTCAATGCCAATCATCCTTTGAAAGTGTACAAATTTCTAAAATCACTTGAGACAAGTTATATCAGCTTCCTTCCGCTTGTCAACCATGATCCGGCTACTCCAACCGGCGTAACGCCAGATTCGGTTTCAGCCAAAATATTTGGTGATTTTCTTACCTCCGTTTTCGAAGAATGGCAGGAACATGATATTGGATCCATCAAGATTCAGCTTTTTGAGGAAGCTTTTCGCACAGCATTCAAACAGGATCATACCTTGTGCATTTTTAAAAAAACCTGCGGCGGAGTGCCAGTATTGGAAAGAAACGGAGATTTTTATTCCTGCGATCACTTTGTTAATAAAGAGCATTTGATTGGCAATATCCGCCAGACCCATTTAGTTAATTTGTTGGACGACCCGCGTCAGGTCGCCTTCGGACAGGCAAAATTCGACACACTACCCAAATACTGCCTGAATTGCGAAGTTTTGGAAATGTGCAATGGGGAGTGTCCTAAAAATAGATTTATCAAAACTCCGGAAGGAGAAAAGGGACTCAATTACTTATGCGAAGGTTATAGGAAATTCTTCAACTATTGCACTCCGTTTGTCAATGTCATCGCTGAGTTAATTGGTACAAAAAACTAAACGACAACGATATCCATTAATATGCTTCAACTTATAATCCCTGGTGAATTCTTGGTGCCTTTGTGGCTTTGTTGCAGGAACAGAGGGCACCAAGGCACAAAGTCAAAAAGGATTCGCTAAGAAGAACAAGAAAAGGGCATTAGCCTTTCAATTTTTCCTTAAAAAAATCGACGGTCCGCGTCCATGCCAGCTTTGCGGCCGCTTCATTGTATCGCTCTGGATTTGTATCGTTGTTAAAGGCATGCTTGGTGTCGGGATAAGTGAAAAGTTGATAATCCGTTCCGGCCGCCTTCAGGGCCTTTTCAAATTCTTCTACTCCCTGATTGATACGTGCATCATCACTGGCATAATGAGCCAAAATCGGTGCTTTTATTTTTGGAACATCCTCACTTTTGGGACAACTTCCATAATATGGCACAGCTGCATCCAGATCAGGCGCATTGACCGCTACATTATTTGTCATGGCACCACCCCAGCAAAAACCGGTACATCCAACTTTTCCATTGCTTTGAGGATGAGTCTTCAGGTACTTCACTGCAGCAACAAAGTTTTTGATGGTTTTTTCCTTGTCCAACTGGCCAATCAATTTGGTTGCTTCATTAACATTATCTGCAGGAGTACCTCCCAAGGGGGAAAGACCATCCGGAGCCATGGCAAGAAATCCTTCAGCTGCCATTCTTCTGTTGACATCCTTGATGTGTGGCTGCAAGCCCTTATTTTCATGTATAACAATAACTGCCGGATACTTTTTCTTCTTCTTCGGCCTTGCCAGATAAGCTTTTACATCTCCAGTTTCTCCGGGATAACTAATATCCTCTGTAAATAGATCTTCATTTCCTGCTACCGGTTCCGCAGCCTGCAGATAGTTTGCTTCGAACAATGGCAAAAAGCTGGAAGCAGCCATTGTTCCACCAAGCAAAAGTGTCGCCTTTTTCATGAAATCGCGTCGTTCAGTTTTACCATTCAAATAATCCCGGTACAGATTTCCAAATTCTCTTTTCATTTTTATCTGTTTAAAGTTTATTATTTAATTGCTAGATGGAATCGAAGATCGGCGAAGCCAATACCCACATAATAAATAATGGTTCGGATAAATATAGCCTCATGGGTATTTCAGGAGTTTTAATTTGAGAAGGTTAATTTACACAATTTGTATAAAT
>CAIRSO010000513.1 GCA_903881215.1 uncultured Bacteroidia bacterium | reverse complement strand
GAAGTTCTTTTTGTTCGTGATCCCATTCATGCTACTCTTTTCCATCCCAGAATTGCCATACAAAATACCAATTCATACATAAACCTGGATGATCATACCCGTTACCTGCTGGATGAACTTTACATTGAATTCTTTTACCAGAGACACGATGAATTCTGGAAAGAACAGGCTGTAAAAATATTACCAGCTATTCTCGAAGCCTCTGATATGCTTGTATGCGGCGAGGATCTGGGAATGATTCCAGCCTGTGTTCCTGGTGTCATGAATGACCTGGGCATTCTCAGCCTCGAAGTGCAACGGATGCCAAAAGATCCCAAAATTGAGTACCTAAGACCTTCTGATGCTCCATACCTGTCCGTCAGTACAACCTCCACGCACGACACATCGACTTTGAGGGGCTGGTGGGAAGAAGATGCCGGTAAAAGCGAACGGTTCTTCCGCAATATCATGGGAAATCACGGAAATTTCAATATTAAGCTGGAACCATGGCTGGCCAAAGATATTCTGCAACAGCATTTTTGGTCCCCTGCCATGTGGACTATCTTCCCTATTCAGGATCTCCTGGCAATGGATGAAGAGCTGAGACGTGAAGATTTCGAAGCAGAAAGAATCAATATACCTGCTGTTGCGCAACATTACTGGAGGTACCGAATCCACATTACATTGGAGAAACTTTTAAAAGCCAACAAGTTCAACATCGATTTACATAAAATGATTACTCATTCAGGAAGATAATTTCTGTCTTAATTCTCCATCCACCGATTTTTCGCTGTGATTCACCGATTTGCCCTTAATACTATTTGGATGTGAAATTACTTTTGAGTCAAAATTAAACTTCATTGTTTCACTTAACAAAAATTGCCATGAAACTTATTAATGACCCAAATGATCCAAACGAAAACGTTTACAGCAGAAGAAGAAATAGACATCATGGTTCTGATTCAAGAGTCTTCCTGGGGATTCTTTTTGTTGCCATTGGAGGTTTATTGATTCTGGAGAACCTTGAATTACTCTCTTACGATCTATCACATATATTTATCAGTTGGCCTATGCTACTGATTGTGATCGGAGTATATAATTTAAGCCGCAAAGCAAGCTCTGCAGGGTTCATCTTAATTGGTATAGGATCGTATTTTCTGTTACCAAGGATATTTGATGTACCTGATCACTTTTTCCATAATTTTTGGCCAGTGATTCTTGTGATTGTCGGCATAGTTTTCATTACTCAATGGAACAGAAAACCAAGCTTGCCAATGGGCAACGGTGAAGTAAATAAAAACGATATCCTTGACGAAACAGCCTTATTTGGTGGACGCAATATGTCTCTGGTATCCGAACAATTCAAGGGTGGTAAAATCACTTCCATCTTTGGCGGATCAAAGATCAACCTACTCTATTGCAAACCGGTAGAAGGATGTATTATAGATGTGGCGACCATCTTTGGAGGGACAAAAATCATCGTCCCGGAAAATTGGAATGTAAAGACTGAAGTGGTTTCCATCTTCGGCGGTTTTGAGGACAAACGCGGTAACTCAATTATTTCAAGAGTGGATCAGTCTAAAATTGTAGTCATCAAAGGTGTTGCCATCTTTGGAGGTGGAGAAATCACTACAATGCCATAAAGGAAAGAGATAGTGAAAGCCGGCATAACAGATAAATATTCCCTGGTTTTATATTGGATAGCACCAATTACCCTGGGGATCATTCAAACATTCTTCAACCTATTTTTCGAAATCCTCCCATGGGGGATTTCGTTGGTTGATGGATCTGTCTTTGGTTTTCTTTTAGGGGCATTCGGAATGGCTGTTTGGTTTGTTGTGAGGTACAATAGTCCGGATGATAAGCCCTTTGTACAATTGCTTACGACCCATTTGGCTGCAGCCATCATTCTTGCATTGGTATGGGTTTATGGTTCGGGGTTTTTAGCAAATATTCTAGTTTCTGATCCGGCATACCACAACTACCTTGATCGTCAGCTTACAAACAGGATATTTATTGGGTTCATAGTTTATATTTTGATGGCCACCATCTTCTATCTCTACTTTTTCTACAAGAAAAACCGGGAAAAAAATGAACGGGAAAACGAGTTGAAACAAGAGGTCAGAGAGGCAGTGCTGAGAGCCTTGAAATCGCAGATAAATCCCCATTTTCTTTTCAATAGCCTGAATTCTATAGCCTCTCTTACACTCACAAATCCAGAAAAAGCACATGAGATGGTCATAGCTTTATCAGATTTTATGCGCTATTCGCTTCGCAAACAGCACAACGAAATGGTTGCCCTGGAGGAAGAAATCAACCACATTCGTCTCTATTTGCAAATTGAAAAAATCAGGTTTGGCAATAAAATGAAATACTCTTTTCAAGTCGACCCCGATTGTTTAAGTTGTCAAATTCCTACGCTTTTACTTCAGCCGCTTTTTGAAAATGCGGTAAAGTATGGAGTTTACGAAGCTTCTGAGGAGGTTGAGGTTTCCATGACGGCCAATAAAGAAGGAGATCATACAAAGCTAATCATCATGAACAGCTACGATACTGAAGCAGCCTCTCCAAAAGGTGAAGGCATAGGTCTCAAAAATGTACAGGAAAGGCTCTGGTTAGTTTACAACAGCAACAACTTGCTGCAAATTCAAGATGAACAAGGAAGATTTGTAGTAACCATCTTGTTGCCATGCGAGAAAATAGTGAACACCGAATAGTGAACAGTACACAGTTGAGACTTGAGATATGAGACATGAGATATGAGACATGAGAGCTATATGATTCAATGCAATTATCAATTTACTTTAGTTCACTTTAGTCACTTTCAAAAAATGAATAAAATCAGCGTATTAATTATTGATGACGAACAGCTTGCCAGGGATCTTCTGAAAAATTATCTTTCCAAAGATGCCAGGCTAGAGGTAATCGGAGAGTGCAGCAATGGTTTCGAAGGTGTGCTTGCCATTCAGGAACTCAAGCCGGATCTGGTTTTTCTCGATATCCAGATGCCAAAAATTACTGGATTTGAGATGCTGGAACTGTTGACCGATCCTCCGGTAATAATCTTTTCAACAGCCTACGAAGAGTTCGCCATTCGGGCCTTTGAAGCAAATGCGGTCGACTATTTACTGAAGCCTTACCCGCTTGAAAGGGTGCAATCGGCTATCGAAAAGGCCTTGAAACGCCTTCAG
>CAIRSO010000512.1 GCA_903881215.1 uncultured Bacteroidia bacterium | reverse complement strand
AGAAGTGATATTAAAGGTTTTATACCATTAGCGAAGATTTGGAGTGGCTCAGTTCAAATTGACAGTAGTTCGATAAATTATGAAATTGATAGTATCAAAGTTAATGCTTATCATAAATTTATTCAAAATTGTGTTCGATCAAAAGTAAAACTAGTTATTGTTTGTTCACCATACTTCAATAAATCCAAATATCAAAATTTTTCTTTAAAAATCGGACTTGAAATTGCAAAAAGAAATAATATTGAATTTTTTGATTATTCACAAAATTCCGTATTTCTAAATAACTCTAAACTATTTACTGATAATTCCCATCTAAATGAATTAGGAGCTAAGGTCTTTTCTAATATTCTAATTGACGACATTAAAAGGAAGATTGAAGATGAATCAAAGGTTGTATTGACAGCTTTTCCTAACAGCACATTACCCGACTTAAGTCAGATCTCAGTTGCTCGTTTACAGAAAAAAGCATTTTGAAATGATGCTTTTCGGGAGGAATTTGTCTGTTAAATTCTTTGTTTGTAAAATTGTGATTAGCATCTTCCTTCTCATTTTGATCTCGTTATCTATAATTGGCAATATGAAAAATGACAATAAAACATTGGATAAAGAATATCGGATTCTATTTTTGCACCATAGTACTGGAGATGTAGTCTTTAACGCGGGGAAAACTACATCCAGATTATCACGCAAGCTTTTCAAAAACCAGTCGTTCGTCAAGCAATGGTTTAAAAGCTACAACGCATCAAATAATACCAACTACAAAATTGAGGAACTGTTTTTCCCTAAAAACGGGACCTACGGATGGAATAATTATCCCTACGACTATTACAATATTTGGGTAAAGCATGCAGGCAATCTGCCTTATATGAACGAACCTACCCTTGAAATCTTAACAAAGGAGTACAATTTAATCATTTTCAAACACTGCTATCCGGTAAGCGACATGGTTGAAGATTCGGATTATGCTGACATCAATTCTTCGATAAAAAGCTTGCAAAATTACCAACTGCAATACCTTGCTTTGAAACAAAAGATGCACGAATTCCCTGGCACAAAATTCCTGGTATGGACCGGAGCTGCCAGGGTCGAATCAAACACTTCAAAAGAACAAGCAGAAAGGGCAAAAACATTTTTCGATTGGGTTCAAAATGAATGGGACACTCCGGACGATAACATTTTTCTATGGGATTTTTATGGACTCGAAACAGGAGGTACTCTTTACCTAAAAGAAGAAAATGCCAGTAATCCGACCAACTCCCATCCGGGCAAGGCTTTTGCTGAAAAAGTCGCACCACTTTTTTGCAATCGAATCAAGGAAGTAATTGAGCAAAATCAATGAGTCCAATTAAAACACATCACGAAGAAAACACAATAGGTTTCTAACCTAATAACATCTGCCAATATGAAGAATTCACAACAAATTAAAGACGAGATTAAGCACTTCATCTTAGAGACATCTTATACTTCGGAAGATTTGCTTACCAATGAAACGCAGATTTTTACTCAGGGGATTTTGGATTCGTTGGGTTTTATGTCATTGGTCAGTTTTCTTGACGAGAAATACTCAATTAGTATAAAAGACACTGATCTAGTTGAAACTAATTTCGAATCAATCAATGCAATTGGTGATTTTGTAACCAGGAAGCTTAATCTGAATTATCAGCCTGTATGTGCGGAATAACCGGTATTTTTAATTATCACTCTGGGAAAGAAACTTCTTCAGAACTAGTTGTAAAGAAGATGCTTTCCATGATTCATCACCGTGGGCCTGATGAAAGTGGAGTTTATCTGGACAATAATCTGGGGATTGGCAGTGTCCGGTTAAGTATTGTAGACCTTTCTTCCGGACAGCAACCTATGTGTGATGATTCCGGACGGTATTGGATTGTGTACAATGGTGAGATTTTTAATTATCCCGAATTGAAAACTGATCTCCAGAAAAAGGGAGTCAGATTCAAAACGAATTGCGATACCGAAATAGTTGTCCAGATGTATGCACATTATGGCGAAGCATGTCTCAAGCAGTTCAATGGCCAGTTTGCATTCTGTATTTGGGATAAATACAAAAGGGAATTATTTCTTGCGCGCGACCGGGTTGGAATCAGGCCACTTTATTATTGGCATAAAAACAAAGCTTTTGCCTTTTGTTCCGAGATAAAAGGGTTGTTTTCACTTGATGGTATTGAAAGGTCGCTAAATGTAGAAAGCCTCTCACAAATATTTACATTTTGGACAACACTCACTCCAAATACACCGTTCAAAAATATTTCGGAATTACAACCAGGGCATTTTATGCGGGTAAATGATGAAGGAATCTCAATTAAAAAGTACTGGGAGCTGGATTTTACTTCAAATGGTAGATCTCATACGACAAGCTTCTCGGCAACGTTAGAAGAATTTAATGAATTGCTGCACGATTCGGTAAAAATACGCCTGCGGGCCGACGTTCCTGTTGGCGCTTATTTAAGTGGCGGACTGGATTCAAGTGTTACCACAGCATTCATTAAAGACATATTTCCAGGCATTCTGAATACTTTTTCAATTGGTTTTAAGGACAAAATATTTGATGAATCGGAGTATCAGCTTGAAGCTGCGAAATACCTAAAAACCAATCACACTGCCTTTTCCTGTTCTTCAGAAGAAATTACTGATAATTTCAAGAAGACAATTTGGCATACGGAATTCCCAATTTTGAGAACCGCTCCTACTCCAATGCTTTTGCTTTCAAACAAAGTCAGGGAACACAATATAAAAGTGATCATTACCGGTGAAGGAGCCGACGAAATCCTTGCAGGATATAATATTTTCAAAGAAGCAAAAATCAGACGTTTTTGGGCAAATGAGCCAGGTTCATTAGCACGGCCAAAATTACTGGCAAAGCTCTATCCCTATTTGCCATTAATGAAAGAATCCCCGGATTTTGCCTTAAAAATGTTTTTCGGATACCAACTGAAAGAAACTCAAGACCCACTCTATTCACATCTGCTTCGTTGGCACAATACCAGCCGCATTAGATCTTTCTTTTCGGATGAATACAATCCTTCCCCCAACAAAAACGGCTACGCTAATCTTGTAAACAAAATTTTACCTGCCAATTTCGGAGAATGGAGTGATCTTGCAAAATCACAATTCCTTGAAACAAAGATTTTCATGTCAGGATATTTATTGTCGTCGCAGGGAGACCGCATGTCGATGGGGAATTCTGTTGAGGGACGATATCCCTTCCTTGATCATCGGGTAATTGAATTTTGCTCTAAACTCCCTGAAAATTATAAACTTAACGGCCTGAATGAGAAGTTTCTGCTAAAAAAACTTAGCCTTGGCCGAATTCCAGCATCGATCTCCGCGAGGCCAAAACAAGCTTATCGTGCACCTATTTCTGACAGCTTTTGTAAATTGAATTCACCTGAAAGCATTCAAGAAATTCTTTCACAGGAATCACTAAAATCCTTTGGAATATTTGATCCCGCAAAGGTTGAAAAACTAATTACCAACCTTAGGCTACTTAAAACTATTTCTGAAATCGATCAGATGGCAATAGCCGGTATTGTATCAACTCAACTTGTATATAAAATGTTTGTAAAAGATACTATTAAGCCGAACATTTGTTGTTTGAATAACTACCGGTTAATTGAAGAATCTAATGTTGCAAAATGTTACTGAATTCCATTTTCAGGATGAAAAATCTATCCCTATTAATTTTACATATTACTTTCCCAATTGTATTAATTGCACAAGTAAACATTGTAAGGGAAGGTATTTCTATTACCAACACCGAACCCGGGCAATGGAATGGAGATAATATTGCAAGAAGCGTTCCTACAAATTTAATCTATCGAAATAACTCAATTTCTTCACTAAATTCTCAAGGTTATATGCTTCAGGCCGGGGACGAAAACCCCGGTCCAAACAACAATAATCTGGATGGTGCGGTGATAAGCGGAAACTGCCTTAAATGGATCGGCACTTTCTCCCCATCAATTATCACTCACGGACTTTTTACCGGGTATAACATAAATATGACGGTAAAATATAATTACCTGGAAAATGTTCCTTATGGGATTAATTTTAAATCCGGTACTGATTCCGGAGTGAATATGACTTTTACATCAGGTGGTTGTGCCTATAATGTTTGCAAGAATGGCAAATTTGCGGTTCGTATGAAAGGCATAAACGGGTTGAATATTTATAACAATACATTTTACAACGATGATAACGGAGGATTGTGTCTGATACTGATAACCTCGAATGCTGATCGAACTATTCCATCTCCTTCGACTGGAACGAAAATATATAACAATATCTTTTATGCGACAAGTTGTATGGCAATGGTCAGAATAGAATCCGGATCTTTGGCCGATTTCCAATGCGACTATAATGTTTATTGGTGTGAAGTTGGAGAGCCCATTTTTTTAATTGATGGAAAAACCATTTCCTGGGAACAATGGAGAGCAAAAGGATATGATGCACATTCTAAAGT
>CAIRSO010000511.1 GCA_903881215.1 uncultured Bacteroidia bacterium | reverse complement strand
GTTTTGGAAATATTGGAAAGTTCAAAAAGGTGACTGATTTCATGACCGATTATGCCAAGCTCATCATTGGAAAACTGCAAATCTTCATCCATCTGCTGGCCATTTCGGACACGTATTGCAAAATCTTTTAACTTGGCAATTGAATCTCCAAGTCGGTTTGTGATCAATTTTAGTATGATTCCAAAAAGCACAAATAAAAACAGGAAATAGAGTATAAATGCACGGTCAATATCAAGGTAATTTCTTGTTTCTATGTTGTAAAGAACAGCTGACCTGATAATGAAATTTTTATACATTTTTGCATAATAGAAATACTCCTGATTCGTTGTGGCAGAGTGCCGGATGTTGAATCCAAAACCGGAACTCAGTGCCATCTGAAATTCTGGACGGTCGGAATGGCTCTCCAGTTGCAGGTAGTTGGCTACCAAATTGTCATAGAGTACCTTGCCACTTATGTCAAATACGGTTATTCTTGTTTGATTGGGTGGTACCAGTTTTTTAAGAGAATCGAGGTGCGTAAGTTGATCGGTGGTGGTCAGTTTATCCTGTTCGATGAATTTTTCAAATAGATCAGTAAAGCCTTCCAGTCTATTCTCCAGCAGAGTAATCCTAAATTGCTTTTCATGTTGACGCTGGTAAATCAATACAGATAGCAAAAATACCAAAAAGAGTAGAAAATAGTTTGTAAACAATTTCCACTTGATTGATTTATACTTGGTTTTTATTCTATTTTTCAAGGCTGTTAGATTTCAAAAAAGTAACCATATCCGGCTTTGTTTCTGATATATGTGCTATAACCTTCAAGTTTTTTTCTTAATCTGGTCATGTTCACATCGACGGTCCGGTCAGTCACAATGACATCATCAGACCAGATTCTATCAAGAATTTCTTCTCTGGAGAAAATTCTTCCCTGGTTTTTTGCAAGAAGCAATAGGATCTCGAATTCCTTTCTCGTGAGCTCGACTTTCTTGCCATCGATAATCAGTCGTTTTGTTTTGTTGTCCAGACCAATGTTTCCCAGTGAAAGAATTGTGGACTCTGCTGAAGCATTTTTGGAATAGGTTCGATTCAGGATAGTTTTTACCCGGGCTTGCAATTCTCTGATGGAGAACGGCTTTGCCATGTAATCGTCAGCTCCGACTGTAAATCCCGTTAGCAGGTCATTCTCGTTGTTTCTGGCAGTAAGAAAGATAATTGGTGCTGTAAGATCGAGTTCTTTCCTGATTTTTTGAGCCAGACCAAACCCGGTCATTTTTCCCATCATTACATCAAGTAGAAAAAGATGATAAATGGATAGATTCTTCTTCAATGCATCTTCGGCCGAATGAACTACATCTATTGTATATCCTTCACTTTCCAGATTAAACTGAAGAATTTCGCAAATATCCTCTTCATCCTCAGCTATTAAAATTCTAAAGTTCTCCTTCATCTGTTTGTATTTTTTAAAAATTTCCAGATGGAATACCAAAAGTAAACCACAAAGGAAACACAAAGAATCATCTAATTCTAATATGATGGCATAAAAAAACGGAACCGCTAAAAGCCATTCCGTTTTTGTAATATAATATCTTAGAATTTAATTTGCAGACTGCAATTTAATATTCAATGCTTGATTGGATTTTCCAACTTCCAGTTTTTCGACGAAACTCTTGTTGTAAGAAATATAAGATGCGATCAGGTTGTAAGCCCCTGGTTGCAGATTTTCAATTTTGAAATTGCCGTCAAAATCAGTGTGAACCTTGGTTGTTGAACCTTCAATGGTTACCTCAACTCCTGCAAGCGCTTCGCCTGATGCGAGATCTATCACTTTCCCGGAAATTGAAACAGCTGCCGGAGCGGTTGCAACGATTGCTTCTGTTGTTTTTCCCTTGTTCGCAGCTCTGTCGTTATTTACTGCAAAAGCAGAAGTTAAAACTGATACAATGAACAATGTTAAAAGTGTCTTTTTCATTTTGATATTTTTTATGTACACTGCAAATTTCGCTCATTGTTGTTACATTTCTGTTACAAGGTAATTACAATACAATTAAATATTGGTTTCAAATAGTAAGAAGATGCTAATACTTTCTTTCACTGACTAGTTTCCCTGTTTCATCGTAGATTTTCCAGGTGCCTGTTTTTTGGCCGAGAATATAGTGCAATTCGTACAAGGGTTTGCCTTCCGGAGTCCAGATAAACCAATCACCGTTTTTGAGATTTTCCTTGTATTCTGCCTGCGCTGTTTTGTTTCCCAGGTTATCCCAGGTTATCCATACTCCATCCTTTTTGCCATTTTTGTAAGAACGCAACTCTTGCTTCCTGCCATTTTCAAAGAAAGTTGTCACTGTGCCTTCCAGGACTCCATTTGAGATATTTAATATCGTTTTAGGCTGATTGTTTCCGAAATATTCAGTATGAACACCTGTATAAAGCATCCCCTTTTTAAAATACTTGCCATCAATATTTTCTATCTCTTGCGAAAAGGTTTGAAATGCCATGAACAGAAGGGCAATAAGCAAAAAATTCTTTTTCATTTTTATTGATTACCTGATATTAATACTAATTCGAATTTAGCTATTAATATAGAATGTTTTTTTCTATCTGAATGTGTTTATTTCAAAAGAAAAGGCTACTCCCGAAGGAGCGGCCTCTCGATTTGGAAACTTTGATTGTTAATATGCAGTAGTTTTAGGAGTCCAATTGGCCCAACCTGCGGTCCAGTCTGTTGTTTTGAAGGCACCGATATAGTCTGTTGCCTCCAATCCTGTT
>CAIRSO010000510.1 GCA_903881215.1 uncultured Bacteroidia bacterium | reverse complement strand
GGACGGACTGGGACTTTATTACCCAAATCACAGGCTTGAACCAAACCGGATTCCAGGCACTGAAAGCGAAGTATTGCAGGTAATTGCATTGTTAGCAGAACAAATAAATCCTCTATTTACGCGCTTTCTTTTGAGGTTCTGAGTATTGTATTGCAAATGTATTGCAGATTCAAAGAATTATATATATCTTATGCTCAGAGGTTGCTACTATGATGACGCTAAGATTGGATGTTGTGCTAGAGCACAAAATTGAATGGGCAAGTGAATCAATGAGGATTTCTAAATCTGAATTGATAAGGAGAAGTGTTCTCAAGTATCTAGCTGAAGTAAGTAAGCCCGATCCTTGGGAATTGGGAAAGGATATTTTTGAAAAATTTGATAGTGGAAATTCAACCCTATCCGAGAACAGAAAGAAATCTGTAAAAGAGACCCTATCTAGGAAGTTTAAATGAAACCAATCCTAATTGATTCGGGTCCCTTGATCGCATTATTTAATAGATCGGACAAATACCATTCAGTTTCGGTTGAATTCATAAAAAAGAATAAAAGACAACTTGTAACTTCTGTTGCAAACATAACAGAGGTTGTCTATGTTCTGGATTTTTCAAGAGAAGCACAAACGGCATTTCTAAGATGGATCTCATTAAGTTCAATTAAAATTGAAAAAATTGAATCAGAAGAGATTGAACAACTGTGTGACTTGTTCGAAAAGTATCACGATGTTCCAATGGATTTTGCTGATGCATGTATGGTATATCTTGGCGATAAATTATCGACAAATGAAATTGCGACGATTGATTCCGACTTTGAGATTTACAGATTGAAAGGGCGAAAACCATTTAAAAACGTGATAAAATAAAGAAACAAGAATGTCTGCTAACAATGGATGAACCTGGCACCGCGGTCATCTTGTAGGTCGGTCGCTCCAGGCCGCAATTCGGTTTCGGTTTTGTGCTACGCACAAAAGCCGCTCCTAAGTTCGCAGGGGTTTCCATGCCACCCTGCGGGCGTCCTGAAATGCTTCTGCTCCCTAAGTCGCTCGAACCTCATTGCTTGGTGTTCCCGTTCCTTTTAGACTATCTTCTCATACATATGAACGGTAAACCAAATCGCCTGGGCTCCCTCCTTGTTGCCCTAATGCGGTGCAGGTTATCTCGACGTTTGATCCAGGAAGAAATCTTTGCCCACTTGTTTGAGATTACCGACAAGACCTAAAAGCAATCGATTTTGCAGTAAAAGTCAGCAAGGCAGAGGGTAAAACTGAGGGTAAGGAAGAAGTTGTGCTAAGGATGCTGGAAATGAACATGCCCTGGGCCACCATAACCCAAGCAACTGGCATCTCCCAGGAAGAGTTCGAAAAACTCAAAATCCAAGCCAAATAACTCCCCTGCAAGGACTCGGACTCCCGGTGTGACTGGGCATTCATCCAAGAGGTTACCCGGAATGTGCCAGGGCTGAAGACTTAAATAACACCCCATTCATTGCGGACCCTGTTCCCAGCACAACGGTGCTGGGATTTTTTTTTGACCATTAACCTGACCCGCCAGGGTGGGG